>JBMCUM010000038.1:0-11598 GCA_048622595.1 Planctomycetota bacterium
GACTGCTGCACGCCCTCGCCCGAGACGTCCCGCGTGATCGAGACGTTCTGGGAGGTCTTTCCGATCTTGTCGATCTCGTCGATGTAGATGATGCCCCGCTCGGCCGCCTCCAGGTCGTAATCCGCCGCCTGGAGCAGCTTCAGCAGGATGTTCTCGACGTCCTCGCCGACGTAGCCCGCCTCGGTCAGCGTGGTCGCGTCGCCGATGGCGAACGGCACGTTGAGCACCGCCGCCAGGGTCCGCGCGATCAGCGTCTTCCCGCACCCCGTCGGGCCCAGCAGCAGCACGTTGGACTTGTCCAGCTCCACGTCGTCCTGCTCGGCGAGGTCCGCATGGGCGAGGCGCTTGTAGTGGTTGTGCACGGCGACGGAGACGACCTTCTTGGCCTGCTCCTGCCCGATGACGTACTGGTCGAGGAATTCCTTGATCTCGCGCGGCGTCGGGGTGGAGGCGAACATCGGACCCGTCTGGGTGGACCGCCGCTGCTCCTGGCGGATGATGTTCTGGCAGAGATCGACGCAGTTGGTGCAGATGTAGACCCCTTCGGGGCCCTCGACCATGGTGCCGACCTCCTCGCGGGGCCGGTGGCAGAAGCTGCAGACCTCCGGCCGGGCCTGCGCCTTGCTTGTCCCGCCGCTGCCGCCGCTGCCGCTCCGACGGCGTCCGCCGCCCCCGCCGCCGCTCGAACCGTTACTCGATGGACTCATTGGGTTTCCTCATCGTCCGGGTCGTCGGAGTCGTCCGCCGACCGGTCCGCTGTGTATTCATCGTCACCCGCGCCTCCGGCGCTTAGTGGCGCCCGGTTCGCGCCCTCCAGGCCCAGCACGCTCCGGCGCAGGCGACGGAACTCGGCATCGCTCAGTTCGCCGGAGTCGCGCAGCCGCTGGAGGTCCGCGACGGTAAACGCCGGCTCGCGCCAGTCCGGGGCGCGACGGTCCACGTACCGCCGACGCAGCGCCACGATGACCACGCCCAGCAGCACCAGCAAGCCGACGATGATGCAGCCGGCGTAGACGATCGCGCGCATCGCGCCGCCGGCGGCGCCTATGGGACCAGTCATCGCCGGGCTCATGGGCGTATTGTACCGCCTGCACCCCGTCGGCGTCCACGGCGCCGCAACGGCACTTGCCGCCGCCATGCCCGGCAGCTACCATACATGTGCCGGTAAGAGGCGGGCAGGGGGGTGGCGAAGGGAGCACGAGCGTGTCCGGCAGATCGAGTCGCAGGGGCGACGGCGCGACCGTCGAACGGCGCGCCCATCCGCGGACGGCGATCACCTGTTGCGTGCGGATGTTCGACCGCGGGGGTCGTCAACTCGCCGAGGGGCGGACCGTAGACCTCAGCGATGGCGGGACGTTCGTCGCGACCGGCGCCGAGACGCCGCAGGGACTGCCCGAGCGGGTCAACGTGACCCTCTCCGTGCCGCGAAGCACGGCCAACACGTACATGGTGGAGGAGGTCGCCGCCGAGGCGAACGTCCTGCGCGAGCAGCTCGCCGGGAACCAGGGCGAGGCCGGGCTGGCGCTGCAGTTCCGCCGCCAGCTGGCGCTACGCCTGGAGGTCTGATCCCGACGCCGGGACCAGCGAGGGCGCCGAAACGCCCCCGCATCGCGGCATGTCGATGGCTATAATGAAGCTCAAACCGCGCGCCGCGGGGTGCGGGACGCGTATCTATCAGACGAGCAGGAGCGAACACCATGCATGACATGACGGCGGAATCTCTGCGGAACGCCTTCGGCGGCGAGTCGATGGCCCACATGCGGTATAATATCTGGTCCGACAAGGCCGAAAGCGACGGCTTGCCCAACGTCGCCCGCCTGTTCCGCGCCATCAGCCGCGCCGAACAGGCCCACGCGACCAACCACTTCCGCGCGCTGAAGCCCGCGCCCGGCGACTTCGTGTGCAACTCCGCGGCGGCGTTCGCCTACGCCGCGACCAGCGAGAACCTCCAGGGCGGGATCGACGGGGAGACGTTCGAGATCAACGAGATGTACCCCGCATACCTGGCCGTGGCGGAGATGCAGGAGGAGTCGGCCGCCGTGCGGTCGATGAACTATGCCCTCTCGGCCGAGAAGATCCACGCAGCCATGTTCACCAAGGCCAAGCAGGCCGTCGACGGCGGAAACGACGTCGAGCTGGGACCGGTGCAGATATGCACGGTCTGCGGGCACACCCTCGAGGGCGAGGCGCCGGACGTCTGCCCCATCTGCCAGGCCAAGAAGGACAAGTACCTCTGCTTTGAGTAACCGCCTGGACCAGTGGACGGAGACGTTCGATGTCCTGTACGCGCGGTGGAACCGCCCCCACGCCGCCGAAGGCGACCCCGTGCGGTTCCCGCGCGCCTGGGACGACCCGCGCGACCGCGAGGTGGTCGCCCTGCTGGCAGCGTCGTTGTCCTACGGGCGCGTCGGGCAGATTCTCGCCGGCGTGCGCGCGGCGCTGGAGCGACTGGGCGAGCGTCCGGCGCGGGCGGTGTTTGACGCGACACCGGCGAAGTTGGCGCGGCGGATGCGCGGCTTTCGCCATCGCTTCGCCACGGGCGAGCACGTCGCGGCGATGCTCTGCGGCGCGGGGCGTCTGGTCCGCGAGCACGGATCTCTGGGCTCGGCGTTTGCGGCCGGCGCATCGGGCCGGGACGAGACGCTCCACCCCGCACTGCGGACGTTCGCGGCGCGGCTGGACCTCGCCGCCGGCGGCGCGTGCGGGCATCTGCTGGCCGACCCGTCCCGCCGCAGCGCGTGCAAGCGGTGGTGGCTGATGCTCCGTTGGCTGGTGCGGCGCGACGACGTGGACCCCGGCGGGTGGGACGTGTGCGGACCCGAGCGGCTGATCATCCCGCTGGACACCCACATGCACCGCCTGGGACACGCCGTGGGCGCCACATCGCGCCGTTCGGCGAATCTGGCGACCGCGATGGACCTGACCGCCGCGTTCCGCAGCGTCGCGCCGCACGACCCGACGCGATACGACTTCGCCCTGACGCACGCGGCGATCGCCGGCGACGCCGACCTCCCCTGCGGTCCTACAATGATGAGGCAAAGCAAGCCCGATCATGCCTGAGTGGCTGCTCGACATCCCGGGCGAGTTCTGGTCCGTCCTGACCGAGATGGCGCCCTACCTGCTGTTCGGCTTTCTGGTCGCCGGCGTGCTGTCGGTGCTGATCAGCGAGGCGTTCATCCGTCGGCATCTCGGCGGGCAGGGCGTGTGGCAGGTCGTCAAGGCGGCGCTCGTCGGCGTGCCCATGCCGTTGTGCTCGTGCGGGGTGATTCCCGTCTCGGCCTCGCTGCGGCGGCGCGGCGCGGGAAAGGGTGCGACCGTCGGGTTCCTGATCGCCACGCCCCAGGACGGCGTCGACAGCATCCTGGTGACCTTCGGCCTGCTGGGACCGGTCTACGCCGTCTTCCGCCCGGTGGTCGCCCTGGTCAGCGGCATCCTCGGGGGGTCGATCGTCGCGGCCGTCTCGCCCGAGGACGCCGACGACGCAACGCATCCCCGCCCAGCGGACGACATGACGTCGAACGACGCGCCGGACCCGACGACCGCCGCGCCGCCGCGCCGCAACCGCTTCCGGCGGGCGTTGGTCTACGGGTTCGGCGAGCTGCCGCGGGACATCGGAAAGGCGCTGATCGTCGGACTGGCGCTGGCGGCGCTGATCTCGGCGCTGGTCCCCCCGGGGTCCCTGCGCAGCGTGCTCGGCGGGGGGATCGTGGCGATGCTGGTGATGATGGTCGTCGGCGTGCCGGTTTACGTCTGCGCCACGGCGTCGGTTCCGGTGGCCGCGGCGCTGATTGCCAAGGGCGCCTCGCCGGGCGCGGCGTTGGTGTTCCTGATGACGGGTCCGGCGACGAACGCGGCGACCATCGCCACCATCTGGCGCGTGCTGGGGCATAAGACCGCGGTGATCTACCTGGCGACCGTCGCCGCCTGCGCGCTCGGCGCCGGGTTGCTGCTCGACGCGATCTTCCAGATCGGGCACATCCCCCCACCGGACCGCGCGGGGTTCATGCTTCCGGCGGCGCTGCGATGGACCGCCGCGGCAGCGCTGCTGGTCGTGCTGGCCGCGGCGCTTCTGACGCCCTATCTGCGGCGCAAGCGCGGGCCCGGCAGCGGCGAGGCGCCCGCGACGCGGTTGTCCATCGGGGGGATGACGTGCAGCCACTGCGCCGCAACGGTTCGAGAGGCGCTGCTGGACTGCCCCGGCGTCACCGGCGCGCAGGTGGACCTGAAGGGGGGCACGGCCACTGTGGTCGGAAACCCGGACTCCGACGACCTGCGCCGCGCCGTCGCCGACGCCGGGTACACTGTAGAGGACGAGGCGTCCGGCCCCGGCGAGGGCGACAGGCAGGATAGCGCCCTCCCAGCGAGGAACCGGATATGACCGTGCAGCTTTACAGAGGCGTACTTGCCGCGAGTGCGACGCTGCTGGCCGCGGCGATCGGCGGCTGCGGCAACGGCGCGTCCGGCCACGTGCCGCACGTCGACGACATGCCGACGTTCGAGGAGAAGGTCCTCCAGTCCGACAGGCCGGTGCTGGTGGACTTCTACAAGGACAACTGCCCACCCTGCCGCCGCCTTGCGCCGCACATCGCGCGGATTCACGAGGATTACGAGGGTCGGGCGCGTGTCTACAAGGTCCACAACCGCACCGCCCGGGACGCGATACGGCACTTCGAGGTGACCGCCTTTCCCACGGTGATGCTGTTCCACGAGGGACGGGCGGTCAAACGCTGGGTGGGCCTGCGCGACGAAGCGACCTACCGAGACGCCTTGGACGCCGCCCTGGCCGGCGAGTACGACCGGACCCCCACCACGAAAGGAACCGACTCATGAGCGAACGACCCGACGCCGTAACCTTCCAGGGCAACCCGCTGACGCTGCTGGGCGAGACGAGGCGGGTCGGCGACGCCGCCCCGGACGCGACGCTGCTGAATACCGACCTGGACGAGGTCAAGCTGTCCGACTATGCCGGGAAGGTCCGCATCATCGCCTCCGTCCCGTCGCTGGACACGGGCGTGTGCGACACCGAGACACGCCGGTTCAACGAGGAGGCGGGCAAGCTCGGCGAGGTCCGCGTGTTGACCGTCTCGATGGACCTGCCGTTCGCCCAGGCGCGGTGGTGCGGAGCGGCCGGCGCCGAGCACGTCACCACGCTGTCGGACCACCGCGACGCGGCGTTCGGGCTGGCCTACGGCGTCCTGATCCAGGAGCTTCGCCTGCTGGCGCGGTGCGTGTTCGTCGTCGACCGCGAGGAGACCATCCGTTACATTCAGCTCGTCGACGAGCTGACCAACGAACCGGACTACGACGAGGTACTCGCCGCGGCGGGCAAGCTGACCTGAGCCCGCAGGCCGGACCGCCCGGCCGGGATGACGCCGCCCGCCCCGCACGCACCCCGCAAACGCAAGCGCCGGCGAGACCTCGCCGGCAGCACAGCCGCCACCGGAAACACCGGAACGGAAAGGAACGCACGATGATCTCACCGAAGGTTCAGGACACGATCAACAACCAGATCAATGCCGAGCTCTACTCCGCCTACCTGTACTGCGCCATGGCCGCGTACTTCCAGGACCAGAACCTGCCCGGCTTCGCGCAGTGGATGAAGGTCCAGTCGAGCGAGGAGGTAACCCACGCGGACAAGTTCTTCGACTACCTCAACGAGCGCGGGGGGCGGGTGAAGCTCGCGGCCATCGACGCCCCCCCCGCCGAGTGGGACTCGCCCCTGGCCGCCTTCCAGGCCGCCTACGAGCACGAGACCAAGGTCACGGGCATGATCAACGCCATGATGGACGTAGCCGTGTCCGAGAGCGACCACGCCACGGCGAGCTTCCTGAAGTGGTACGTCGACGAGCAGGTGGAGGAGGAGGCCTCTGCCGAGGAGGTCGTCCAGAAGCTCAAGCGCATCCAGGACGCCCCGGGCGGGCTGTTCATGATGGACCGCGAGCTGGGCGCCCGACAGCCCGGCGGCGCGTAGACGCCGGCCGGACGCCACGGACGAACACGAAGCGCGGCGGGCGACCGGTCAGGCCACGATTTGCGGCAGGATGTCGTCGGTGCGCCCCTGCAGGGGCAGGTCGACGAGCCGGCTGGCGGGCGTGGGCTCGAGGTTGACCTCGATGGTCGTCGCGCCGGTCGCGGCGGCGAGCTCGACCAGTCCCGCCGCGGGGAACACGACCGCGCTGGTTCCGACGGTGAGGAACACGTCGCAGTCGCCGGCGGCCTCGGCGGCGGCGTTCCACACGTCCTGCGGGAGCATCTCGCCGAACCAGACCACGTCCGGGCGCATCGGCGCGCCGCAGTGGGGGCAGGCGGGGATTTCGTCGGCGGGCTCGTGGCCGATGTCGCGCCGGCAGTCGCACACGCCGCACCGGATGCGCGTCAGGGATCCGTGCAGCTCCAGGACGTTGACGCTTCCGGCCCGCTGGTGCAGCGCGTCGATGTTCTGCGTCGCGAGGGTGAACGTCCCGCCGCGGTGGGTGACCCGCCGCTGGAGCTTGGCAAGGGCCCGGTGTCCGCGGTTGGGCTCCAGCTCGCCGAGCTGCACACGCCGCCGGGAGTACCACCTCCAGACGCGCTGCGGGTCGCGAGCGTACCCCTCGGGCGTCGCCCAGTCCTCGACGCTCAGCCCGTCCCACAGCGCCCCGCCGGCGCCGCGGTAGGTGGGCACGCCGCTGGCCGCGCTGATGCCCGCGCCGGTCAGACAGGCGACGTGCCTCGCCGCAGCGAGCAACTCCCGCGCGCGGTCCAGGTCGGCTTGCTCGGGATCGTCGCTCATGACGCCATCCTCGTCCCCGACGGCGCGCCGGTCAACCGGCTTGGCCAACCCCGCGCCTCTCGGGTACAATGCCCGCCCCGCGCCGCGCCCCGCGGCGAGGCGGACTCCGGAAGAAAGGCCCGACGTGCCCGAGGAACTGTTCACCCGCGAGCTTCCCAACGGGATGGTTCTGCTCGCCCAGCGGATGGACCACGTCTCGTCCGCAGCCATGACGCTCCAGGTCCGCGCCGGGGCCGCACACGACCCCGACGGCGCCGACGGCGCGGCGTCCGTGGCCGCCGAGTGGTGCTTCCGCGGCGCCGGGGCGCGCGACACGCGACAGCTCAACGACGCGCTGGACGCGCTGGGCTGCGACCGGGGCGAAACGGTGCTGAGCGAGCACGTGCGGCTGTCGGCCGCCCAACTGGGGCGCGACCTGCACGACGTTCTGGCGATCTACGCCGACGTCGTCCGCCGCCCGCGCCTGGACGACGCGACCTTCGAGCCCTGCCGCAACATCGTCCTCCAGGACCTGGCCTCGCTGGAGGACGAGCCCGCGCGCAAATGCAACCTGCTGCTGCGGGAGAAGTTCTACCCCTGGCCGCTGGGGCGGTGCCCGTACGGACGCGCCGAAACGCTCGGGGCCCTCGACGCCGAGACCGTTCGTCGCCACGTCCGCCGGGGCTTCTCGCCGGATGGGGCGATTCTGGCAGTGGCCGGAAACGTCGACTGGGACACGTTCTGCGCCGCTGCCGAGGAGGCGTTCGGCGATTTCGCCGCCGATCCGCCGCCGGCGGTGGACGTCGGGGCGGCGACCGGCGGGGTGACGCACATCGCCAAGGATTCCGCTCAGCAGCACATCGCCCTGGCGCAGGCGTCGGTTCCTCTGTCGGACCGGCGATACTACGCGGCGCGAACGGCCCAGACGGTGCTGTCCGGCGGGATGGGCAGCCGACTGTTCACCGAGGTCCGCGAGAAGCGCGGGCTGGTCTACCACGTCTCCTGCCGCTACCACATGCTCAGGGACCGCGCCGGTCTGCTCACCTACGCCGGTACACGCCCCGAGGTCGCCCAGCAGACCTTCGACGTGACCGTCGGGGAGCTGCGCCGCCTGGGCGACGGCGTCGAAGCCGACGAGCTCGCCCGCGCCAAGACCCAGCTCAAGAGCTCGCTGGTCATGCAGGGCGAGTCCACCGGCGCCCGGGCCCAGACGCTGGCGACCGACTGGTACCACCTCGGGCGCCTGAGAACGCTCGAGGAGATCTCCGACGCCATCGACGCCGTCACCGCCGACGACGTGGGAAGCTACCTGTCGGACTACCCGGCCGAGGACTTCACGGTGCTGGTCATCGGCCCGCAGGAAATCCACACCGGCGCGACGGACGCCTGAGGATATGGACTTCGAACACACCACGCTGGACAACGGCCTGACGATCATCGCCGAGGTCAACCCGGACGCCGCCTCGATGGCGGCGGGGTTCTTCGTCCGTACGGGCAGCCGGGACGAGACGCCCGAGGTCTCCGGCGTCAGTCACTTCCTGGAGCACATGGTCTTCAAGGGTACCGAGCGGCGCACGGCGCTGGACGTCAACCGCGAGTTCGACGCGATGGGCGCCAACTACAACGCCGGAACCTCCTACGAGAACACGATCTACTACGGCGCCGTGCTCCCGGAGTTCCAGGATCGTCTGCTGGACCTGCTGTGCGACATCCTCCGTCCCGCGCTGCGCCGGGAGGACTTCGACGTCGAGAAGAACGTCATCCAGGAGGAGATCACGCTGTACGAGGACCAGCCGGTGTTCCGGACGTACGAGAAGCTGATGTCCGCGTTCTTCGATGGCCACCCCCTGGGAAACGAGATCCTCGGAACGACCGAGTCCATCGCCGCCCTGAAGCGCGAGCAGATGCTGGACTACTTCAACCGCCGGTACGCGCCGGGAAACGTCACGCTCGTCGGCGTGGGGAACCTGGACTTCGACGCCTTCGCGAGACAGGCGCAGCGCCTGTGCGCCCACTGGCCCACCGGGGACACGGGGCGCCACACACCCCCGGCGCCGGGACGCAGCGGGCGGGAGGTCCTCACCGACGCGAAGCTGGTGCGCGAGCACGTGGGGATGATGTCGCCCGCCCCGGCACACCAGGACGACGAGCGCTTCGCGGCGATGGTGCTGGCGACCATCGTCGGCGACGCCACCGGAAGCCGCCTGTACTACGCCCTGGTCGACCCGGCGATCTGCGAGGAGGCGTCCATGAGCTACCTCCCGCTGGACGGCGCCGGGGCGTTCGTGACGTTCCTGACCTGCGACCCGGAGCGGGCGCCCGAGGCGGCGCGCATCGCCGTCGACGAGCTGAAGACCTTCGCCGACGAAGGCCCGACCGAGGCGGAACTGTCCGCCGCCAAGCACAAGCTCGCCAGTCACACCACGCTCCGGGGCGAGCTGCCCATGGGTCGGCTCGCCGCCGTTGGAAGCGACTGGGTCTACCGCGGCGAATACGTCCCGCTGACCGGGCAGATCGACCGGCTGTTCGCCGTCACGGGCGAGCAGGTGCGAGACCTCGCCGGGCGGTACGACCTGACGGGCACCATGACGCTCGCGCTGGGATCGCGAGAGGACCTGTGAGCCGCGCGCTGGAAGCTCTTCCGCCCGCAGCGCGGAACCCGGCCGGCCGGCGGGTCACCGTCGCGGGGCTGGGGCGGTTCGGCGGCGGGGTCAGCGCCGTCCGCTGGCTGTGCTCGCAGGGGGCGAACGTCACCGTCTCCGACCTCGCCGATGCCGAGGCGCTCAGCGAGTCGCTGGAGCGAATCGCCGACCTCGACGCCACGCTGCACCTGGGCGGACACCAGGAGGCGGACTTCACCCGCGCCGAGCTGATCGTGGTCAATCCCGCAATCCCGCCCGAGATGCCCCTGCTGGCGGCCGCGGAGGACGCCGGCGTGCCGCGCACCACCGAGATGAACCTGTTCCTGGCCCGCTGTCCCGCGCCGGTGGTGGGCGTGACGGGCACGGTCGGCAAGTCCACGACGACGGCGATGACCGGCGAGGTGCTGGCCGCGGGCCGCACGACCCACGTCGGGGGAAACATCGGGCGGGGCTTGCTGTGCGAGCTGGACCGCATCGGGGCGTCCGACGTCGCCGTCGTCGAGCTGTCCAGCTTCCAGCTCGAACGGACCCCGCAGATTCGCCTCAGTCCGCACGTGGCCGTGGTGACGAACCTCGCGCCGAACCACCTGGACCGTCACAAGACCATCACCGCCTACGCCCGGGCGAAGAAGAACATCTATCGCTTCCAGTCGCCGGACGACCTGCTGGTGCTCAACGCCGCGTGCGACGCGACGCGCGGCTGGGCCGACGAGGCGCCGGGGCGCGTGACGTGGTTCGACCCGGGCGGGGAGGCGTTCGAGCTGTCCGTTCCCGGCGCGCACAACCAGGCCAACGCCCAGGCCGCATGGGCGGCCGCGGAGGCGCTCGGCGTCTCGCGCGACCGCGCAGCCCGCGCGCTGCGCGACTTCGCGGGCCTGGCGCATCGCCTGGAGTTCGTCACCGAGCGGAACGGCGTGCGGTACTACAACGACTCGAAGTGCACCACCCCGGACGGAACGCGGGTGGCGCTGGAGGCGTTCGCTCCCCGACGCGCGGTGGTCCTCGTCGGGGGGTACGACAAGGGCGTCTCGTTCGACGAGCTCGGCGGCGTGCTGGCGTCCCGCGCCAAGGCCGTCATCGCCCTCGGCGCGACGCGCGGAAAGATCCTGTCCGCGACGCGCGCGTGCGCGACGGAGGCGGGTCCGACGATCCTGGAGGCCGAGGCGTTCGACGAGGCGGTCGCCCTTGCCATCCACCAAGCCGCGCCGGGCGACGTGGTCCTGCTGAGCCCCGCCTGCGCGAGCTACGACCAGTTCGACAACTACGAGCAGCGCGGCGAGCGCTTCCGATCATTCGTGACAAACGAATAGCAGGGATTCATGGGATACAGGGGATACAACAATTCCGTTTTGAACATCAGCGGGGATGAACACAGATAAACTCAGGTTCACCGCTGTCCCGACGTTCTGCTTGGAACATGCCGTAACACCCGTATCAAAATGATCTTACATGCACATACAGCTTCAATCGATCTGAACTCGGCCGTACATTTGTCGGCTCCGAATTTGCAAGGAGCCGCCCATGAACCAAGGCCGAACGATCTTCTCGCAACTCCTGGACTTCCTGCCGCGCGACGAATTCCGTCGCTGCGTCCGACGCTACAACGGCGACCACAAGCTCAAAACCTTCTCCTGTTTCGACCAGTATCTCTGCATGGCCTTTGCGCAGCTCACCGGCCGCGAATCACTCTGAGACATCGAGGTCTGCCTGCGGGCCTTGGGACCGAAGCTTTATCATGCCGGCTTTCGTTGCAAGCGAATCGCACGCAATACACTGGCCAACGCCAACCGCGTTCGACCCTGGCAGATCTTCGCCGTTACTAGGGACAGTCACCTATTTCAAATTGCTGCAGCAGCCGAGAGAGTCCCCCTTGTGGCCGGGCCGGTGCGGGTGTATGTATGGTCAGCCATGAGGCAGATCATCTCTGACAGTCCGGCTGAGCGTGGGCGGAAGCGCGAGCGGTGCTCCGCGATGCCACGCAACGGAGCCGCAAGCGCAAGCGAGCGGGGCCGGTGGCGCTCCGCCGAGCGCGACGCCGACGAGATCACCGGCATCACCGGCGGCTCCTGGCTGACGCCGGCCGGCTTTGCGCTTGGACCGGGCTGGCCGCGGTCGCCCTATGATGGGCGCTCGCTGCGGCGCTTGCGCCGCAGGCCGTACTTGAGGATGCACCAGATCGCCTTCAGCCCGTCGCGCCAGCCGATC
>JBMCUM010000039.1:0-11467 GCA_048622595.1 Planctomycetota bacterium
TCACTGAGGCCATGGGTGTTTGAGCCGCATTGAGAGAGGAGGCGGACGATGCAACTCCGGGACGTGATTCGTGGTATAGCGGTGCTATCAGTCGTGTATGCGCTATCCCCTGGCGCTGTTTGCGCTGTCGCTGGGCCGGGCGGTTTCGGTAATGATCCGTATGCTTGGGTCCACGCAGTGGACTACGAAACGGAAGATCTGGTTCTGTTCGACGAGGCCGACGAGGAATGGCATTGGGGCGGTCCCCAGCCGACCGGCACGGCTTATGCCCTGGGTGACGTAACGACCCATGACGAAGCCCTGGCCAAGGCCGCAAGCCAGATCAACTACCATGACCCGTTCGACGACGGCAGTCTGACTGTCGGTGGCGACGTGGAAACGTGGAAGCCGTTCGTCGTTGAATCGAACACGCTTGCCGACGGCACGGCTGTGGATGTGACGATCCTTTTTGGCTACACGGGAACGCTGCAGGCGATGGAAGGCGTCGAGGGCAAGTCCTCTCTCGCCGAAGCGACCGGGCAACTGACGCTCTATGCCGATAACGGCGACGTCCTCGGGGCCAGCGGGGGAAATGCCAGCGTCCAAAGCGAATGGCCAACTGGCGGCGATCTCACAGTTACAGGCGTAGCGAGCGGCGATTGGGAGGGTAACCTGGCTGAAGGCGTCGACGGCAGCGGCGACCCGGTCTTCACACTGGATTACGATGATGAATTGCTTTTCTCTGCCGAAGTTGGGGGGAAATATTGGTTGTACTTTGACTTGGCAACGAACGCTGACAGTTCCGCCGGCAGCGGTTCGGGGTGGGACGACAGCGAGACCTTCGCCCGGGCAGACTTCTCAAATACCGGAACGTACCAACTGACCAGCACGTCGGACGTGGATTTCGTGATGGTCCCCGAGCCGGCGACGTTGAGTGTATTGGCTGCGGGCGGCTTGCTGGTTCTGCGGCGCAGGCGCACGGCCTGAACGCACAGGCAACAACGGAAACCACGACCACAAATTGGGCGTGCGGCGGCCGGTCGGCATCAAGCCGTTCGCCGCACGCCTCTTTTTGTGCTCGCGTACTGGTAGATCAAGGAATGCGCCCCTTTGCCTGTGCCGGCGGCCCTGCAGGATCGCCTTCTTCTTGAGAGCTTGCGCGACCCCGGCTGTAGGGCGCGCAAGTGTGTTTGCGCGCGTAACCGGTGCTAGGCAACGGGGGTCGTATCCACATCTGTAACGAACTCCTCCATTACTTCTGAAAGCCCTTTGTGGCCGTGGGGGTCGCGTCATAATCGCGGCTGGAGGGACGCATGGGCGCGACGGGCGAGGGCATCCCTGACGGGCCGTATGGCTTGCCCTCGCTGGGGAACCTTTCGCGGACAAGCCATACGGCTCGTCCGGGATGGCCGCGAGACGCACGGGCAGGATTGTCGAAGACCTCGTACGAGTCGTATGACCGTAAGGGCCCGCGCTACGAACATCGCAAACGGCTCGCGCTCAGGTGTATTCCCACAGCTCATCGGCGGGCGGGTCCGCCGCGTGGGGCGTGTCGGCGTCGCCGCCTGCGCCGCTGTAGGCGTCGCGGACGACGTGCACTTCGGGCAGGGCGCGGAGGAACCGCTTGCCGTAGGATCGCGTGACGATCCGCGGGTCCAGCACGACCACGATGCCGCGGTCCGTCGACGAGCGGATCAACCGCCCGAAGCCCTGCTTGAAGCGGATCACCGCCTCGGGCAACTGGTACCGGGCGAAGGGGCTTTCCCCCGCGGCGCGGATGCTCTCGATCCGCGCCTCGACCAGCGGGTCGTCCGGTACCGAGAACGGAAGCTTCGTGATGATCACGTTCGACAGCGCCGCCCCGGCCACGTCCACCCCCTGCCAGAAGCTCATCGTCCCCAGCAGGATCCGCCGCCCGTCGGCGACGAACCGCTTGAGCATGGCGCTGCGCTGCAACGGGCCGTCCTGGCGCAGCAGCTCGTAGCCCTCCTCGTCGCAGAAGTCCTCCAGCTCCCGCGCCACCGCCTCCAGCAGGGCGTAGCTGGTGAACAGCACGAAGCACCGCCCCTCGGTCCTGGCGGCGTAGTGGGCGATGGCGCCGGCGGCGGCGGGGGCGAACGTAGCCGCGTCATTCGGGTTGCCCAACCGCGTCTCGAGGTGCAGCGTGACCTGGCGACGATAATCGAACGGGCTGTCCAGCAGCAGCTCTCGCCCCTCGTCCATGCCCAGGCGCCCGCGGATGTACGCGAACCCGCGGGCGCCTCCCCGCGCCGTGGCGAGCGTGGCGCTGGTCAGCACGGCCGAGCGAACGCCGTCGAACACCCGCGAGCGGACGACGGGCGCCACGTCGATCGGCGCCGAGGCCAGCGTGACCAGCTTCCGCCCGCGCGCCGGGCGCGTCGACACCCAGTAGGCGTGATCGGCGTCCTCCTGGGCGATCAGGTCGTTGACCTCGCGGGCCAGCTCGCCGGCGCGGTTCTCGTAAGCGACCAGCTCCCGCGCCTGCGGGTCGCTGCGCCGGCGGGATCGCAGGTCGCCCAGCGCGGCGGCGACTTCCCGCAGCGCCGGGCTCAGCGTGTTGTCCACGACGCCGGGGCGGGTGATTCGGCCGTTCTTGCGTATGGCGGGCGGGCGGCATCGGTCCAGGGCGTCGAAGAACGCCTCCGAGGCGTCGGCGGCGCGGTTGACGGCGTCGATGGCCTCCCGGGCGTTCATCAGCGCCAGCACGCCGCGGTCGTTGCGGTCGTTGTACAGCTCGCGGAGCAGCGCCGCGACGTTGGCGCTGGAGACGCTGGTTCCGAAGTGGTCGCTGGCGACCGACTCGACGGTGTGGGCCTCGTCGAGCACCGCCAGGTCGTAGTCGCCCAGCAGCTTCGCCTGGGGCGATTCCAGCGCCAGGTCGGCGAAGAACAGGGCGTGGTTGGCGACGACGATGTCGGCCGCCTGCACCCGCTGTCGCGCGGCGCGCAGGTGACACCTGCCGTAGTGGTCGCAGTCGCGTCCGCGGCACAGTCCGGCCTCGCACCGCACGCGCTGCCACACCGTCGGGCTCAGGTCGAAGTCGATCTCCTGGAGCGAGCCGGTCCGCGTGTCCATCGCCCACTGGGCGAGCCGCTCGAGCTGCGACAGGTGGATCGGGGCGCTGAACAGTTTTGCGCGCGAGTTGACGGCCATCGCCAGTCGCCGGAAGCACACGTAGTTCGTCCGCCCCTTGGCCAGCACCGCCGCGAAGTCCACCGGAAGCGCCTCGTGGAGGAAGGGCAGGTCCTTCGTGATCAACTGCTCCTGCAGGGCGATGGTGTAGGTGGACACAACGACGCGGCAGTTTCGTTCGGCCGCGGCGAGCACCGCCGGGACGAGGTACGCGAAGCTTTTGCCAACACCGGTACCGGCCTCGACGATGAGGTGCTCGGCGTCGGCGAATGCCGAGGCGACCGCCGCGGCCATCGCGATCTGCTCGTCGCGCTGCTCGTACCCGTCCAGGCGCCGGGCGACGTGCCCTCCGGCGCCGAGGATCTGCTCGACCGTCAGGTCCATGGGCTCAGGTTCCCCGCTTCTCGGGGCGTGTGCGAACGACCTGCTGGGCGTCGAACTGGTCGGCGAACAGTTGGATGAACCGCCAGGTCAGCAGCGCCGTTCCCAGCGCGATCACGACCGCCAGGATCGTGATCAACGCACGCCCGCGAACGATCGCGCGTCGCATGGACCCGCTGATGCGCTCCTTGGCCAGCGTGAGCATCGCCAGCATGATCGCCGCAACCGTCGGCCAGATGCTGATCGAGTGAATCCCGCTGGCGATGAACACGCCGCGCGAGACCTGCCTGCCGGACTGCAACTCGTACACGCGCCGGCCGTTCTCGACGGTAATGGACCCGTGGATCGCCTCGCCGTAGAACCACGCGTAGCTCACGCCGTACAGAAGGAAGTTGACCAGCCCCAGGGCGATGATCCAGATGCAGATTCTCGTGCGGCGGTCCATTGCAGGTCTCGAGCGCCCGGGCGCAACGCCCGCGGACGCCTGATTATAGACCCGCGTGCGGCGCTTCTCAAGCCGCTCGGCAAGCCCGCCGGGGCGCTCGTCGATCCGGTCCCGGTAGGCGCCGGTGCCGTGGTTTGCCGACGGCGAGCCAGATCGCCGCGAGCAACCGCGCCCGCGATTCGGGACCGGCGACGGCTCAGTCGTCGACACGGTCGCGGTAGGCGCGGCGGGCGATGGCGGTCTTGATCGACTCGATCCGGTTGCGCTGGTCCTTCAGCACGTCCTGGTCGAGGTTGTAAGCGGCCTTGGGGTTGTAAGCGGCCTTGGGGTACTGTTCGGCGATTTCCTGCGTCCCTTTCAGCGCGCGTTCGGCCTGGCGGAGGAATCGCCAGCACGTGGCCGACCGCTGCAGCCACTTCCGGCGCGAGCCGGCCGTCAGGCGCCCGCTCCGCTTGTAGTAGGTGTAGGTGTAGTTTATCGGGTTGGTCTGCATCGCCTGCTCCATGGCGCGGTCCAGGTCGCGGCGGTACTGTTTGAGCGTCTCGTCCACCGCCTCGACCAGCTTGACGCGATGCGCCCCGAGCTTCGGGCCCAACGCCTCGACCCGCGTCCACCCCGGCGCATCGAGCCGCTTGCCCAGCGCCTCGGCGTCTTCGACGATGTCGGTGACCAGCCCGGACATGCGCGCCTCCCTGGGCGTCATCGTCAGCAGCTTGCCCGACTCGACCAGCAGCTTCGCGCCGTCCGGGAGATCCTTGTCGACGGCGCGCTGAACGCGCTTTGACCCGTCGGCATCGGTGACGTACAGCCTCATGCCCCGGTCGATCATCGCCTCGGCCAGAAGAGGGTTCTGCCCGCCCAGATCGGCCGCGTTCCGCGCCGTCGCCCGCCAGACCGATTGCATCTTCTCGGAGACGTCCGCGCTGAGGCCCTCGGGGGTGATCCCGTAGGCGGTCGCCGCCCCGATCAGCGCCCGCGGGCCGGCGTAGACCTCCTCCAACGACAGCAGCACGATCGCGGCGGCGGAGATCGCTTCCTTCTCGACGTACCCGACCAGGCGGAGGTCGTCCTTGTATTTCCGCAGGACGGTGATCAGCTCGTCGACCTCGCGGATCAGCCCGCCCGGCGAGTCGAATATCAGCACCACCGCCTCCGGGTTCCGTCGCCTAGCGTCGGCCAGCGACTTCTCCAGGTACTCCGCCGTGACCACCTGCCCGATCACGCCCCTCACGGGCACGACGCAGTAGGTCGGGCCCTCGGGATCTGTGACGGGCGGGGCCTCGGGGGGAAGGGGCAGCCCGTGCGGGTCGGTTTTCTCCTTCGCGGGCTCGGTTTCGCCCTCGGACGCCTCCGGCAGCGGGCCGCGCTTGACCTCCTTGACCCGGTCGGCCGGGAAGCCCACGCGATACGTGCTCCCGCTGTCGCTGTGAACCTCGAACCGCACCGTCTCGTCGGTCCGATCCAGAAGCTTGCCCTGGTACGTCTTACCGTTGGTCAACACCAGCGTATCGCCCGCCGCGACCGTCGAAAGCGTGAGGGCGAGTGTCAGCGGCACGACCATCGCGAATCGATGTGCGTTCATGGCGATGTCTCCCTGAGGACGGCCCCGTGCGGCGCCAAATGATCTCGACGGCAGGGTACCGCGCTTCGCCGCATGCGACAAGACACATTCCGTGTGAGCCATTTGCGATGTGGGCTTGTCCGCCGGGCGGGGGGCGCGTAAGCTGACGGCCCGCAACCAGACGACGGAGGCCGAGACGATGACCCCCCCGCAACGCGCCCTGAGCGATCGCGAAGTGTTTCGCCGGACGGTGGACCACGCCGACCCGCCCCGCGTGCTTTATCACGCGTCGTTCACGCCGGATCTGCGCCGCCGGCTTCGCGAGCACCTGGGCACGGAGGACGTCGGCGCGGCGCTGGGGATGTTCCGCCGGACCATGTTGCAGCTTCAGCGTCCCGAGGGCGTCGCCGCTCCGGATTACTCGCGCTACTGGCGCGACGAGGAGCTGCCCGAGGGCACGAAGTTCGGCGAGCAGGGAGCGGCGATGGTGCCGGCGGGGTTCTACCACTTCTTCGGGTACGTCAGCCCGCTGCGCAACGCCGAGACGCTGGCGGAACTGGAGCAGTACCCCATCGAGGACGTCAGCGGGTGGGATACCTCCGGGACGGCGGCGCGGGTCGCCGACGCCCACGCCGACGGGCGGGTCGCCGTCGGCATCGTGGGGCACATGTACGAGACCGCCTGGCAGATCCGCGGATACGAACAGTTCCTCCTGGACATGATCGAACGGCCCGCCTGGGCCGAGTGCCTCCTGGAGCGGCTGGCGCAACAGAATCTCCACAAGGCCGTCGCCCTGGCGACCGCCGGGGTGGACTACCTGGAATGCGGGGACGACGTGGCCAACCAGAACGCGATGATGTTCGCCCCGGACACGTGGCGGTCGATGATGCTGTCGCGGTGGGCGCGTGTCTGGAGGGCGGCCCGAGACGCCGATCCTCGGGTCAGGATCTGGTACCACAGCGACGGGAACATCGAGCCCATCGTCGGCGACCTGGTCGAGGCGGGGGTGGACATCCTCAATCCGCTCCAGCCCGAGGCGCTGGACGTCGACGCGGTCCATGCCCGCTACGGCGACCGGTTGACCTTCGACGGGTGCATCGGCACGCAGACGACGATGCCGTTCGGAAGCCCCGACGACGTCCGCGCCCGCGTCCGGGAGGTCATCGACAAGTACGGAACCGACGGCGGGCTAGTCGTCTCGCCCACCCACGTGCTCGAGCCGGAAGTCCCCATCGCCAACATCGAGGCCATGTGCGACACCTGCCGCACCCGAGGCGCCGCCTAGCGGTGGGTATATGATGAGTCCATAACGGGGCGAGGGCTTCACACACCGAAGTCCCGTAAGGTCGACCGCCGGGACCCAGGCAAGCCCCGGAACATGCTGCATCCACACGCGCCCCGACGGGGCGGCTGGAGCGTTCGGCGTTTTCCAGCCGGACCTCCGGCCCGGCACGCATGCAGCGCCAGCGTTCCGGGGGCTTCGCCCCCGGCCACAAACCTCCGGCCCTGCGGGCCGGGGCGCAAGGCGCCTCGCCCTCCGCCCCGGCTGGATCGCCCGTTGTGAGCTTGCCCCGGCGCTGCGAACTGCGCTTAGACCGCCTAGGCGAACACCACCGCGACGTAACCCACCGTGGTCTCGTCCGCCCGCCCCGGCGCCAGCTCGCTGAGCACCTCGTAGCTGTTGGTGTACTCCAGGACGATCCCCCGCGTGGCGCCGAGCTCGGCGCAGGCGGCGACGGTGGCGGCGGCCGCTCCGGCGCCGCAGGCGTTGCCGCGCGCCTCGGCCTCGGGGACGATCCCTTCGGCGGCCATCCGCTCCAGCAGGCGGACCATGCGCCGGTCGTTGCTGCGTGTCCATTCGACGCCCTGGCGTCCGCGCCCGCCCGGCGAGCCGAAGTGCCCCCCGTGGTGCGTCAGGTCCGTGCTGCCCACCACGCAGGCGACCCCGTCGTGCCCGCTCACGGCGCGGGCGACGGTCCGCCCGACTTCGACGGCCTGGTCGTTCGGCGCAACGGCGATCGGCAGGATTCGCGCTTCCGGGGCGAGCACCTGGATCAGCGGGACCTGCACCTCGATGGAGTGCTCGTAGGCGTGGGCGGAGCAGTTGGCCCGCAGCGGACCGTCCGAGCTCAGCACCGCCGCGGCCAGCTCTTCGTCCACCGGCGCATCGCCCAGCGGGGTGCGCCACGCGCCGGCGTCGTAGACCTCCCCACGGGCGACCGTCCCGGTATGATCGGCGCCGAACAGCACGAACGTCGGCGCCGCGCCCGAGGCGGTCAGCGCCTTGAGCGTCCGCGCCGCCACCCGCCCGGAGAACATCCACCCGGCGTGGGGCACAATCCCGCCGCGCCGCGCCTCCGGCAGGTCGTCGGGGACCTCCGCCGCGGCGATCAACTGCTCGGCGTGCCGGCGGCAGGCCTGCGGATCGGCCTCGTAGAAGCTTCCTGCACGGACGGCCTGGCGTGTGGGCATCTGTGTTCTCCCGTCGAAAAGCTCTACCCGATCCCAAGCGGCGACGATATCATACCAACTACGGTATTTTAGGGATGGACGTATGGACACGCCGGACGAAAACGCCCAACGCGACGCCAGTGCCGAGGCGCTGCGCTCGCTGGCGGACCGGCAGGGCGGCGGTGGCGACCCGAGCGGCTCGCGGGACGGCGGCGAAGCGCCCGCGGACGACGCGGCGCGACGCGATCCGGCCGACGCGCTGCACGCGATGGCCGACGGGGAAGACCTCGCCGCAGCGCCCGTCGGGGACACCGAGCCCGAGACGCCCGGCGAGGAACCCGACGCCGCCGACGCCGACGCCCTGGAGGGTCTGCCCGGTCGCGGCGAGGCGCGTTCCGCGCGCCGGGCGCGCAGCGCGACCATCGGCGCCCAGGCCGACAGCGCCCACCACCACCAGTTCCATCGCGCGATGATCCCCCTGCTGGTGGTAGTGGGGATCCTGCTGTTCGTGCTGGGGTTCGTGGTGGCGATTCTGGGCCCGGCCCGTGCCGAGACGTCCATGTTCGGCGGGACGATGACGACCGTGGCGGTGGTGGTGGCGTTTCCGCTGGGGGCGATCCTGCTGTTCGGCGCCTGGTTTTTCCGGCGGGAGGTCGCCCGCGCCGATCGCGACCGGTCCTGACCCGCCGGGTCGCCGCCAACCGCACAGGATGCCTTGAACCGCGCCCGGACCACATGGTGGCGTTCGCTGAACTGGCCCAACCGCATCAGTATCCTGCGGCTGATGCTCATCGCGCCGTTCGTGGTGCTGGTGATGAACCAGAACGAGCCGGTCTGGCCCTGGGCGCGCCACGCCGCGCTGGGGGTGTTCATCCTCATGGCGGTTTCCGACGCGCTCGACGGCATCCTGGCGCGCAAGCTCCACGCGCGGACGCGGCTGGGCGCCATCCTCGACCCCCTGGCCGACAAGGCCGTCGTGTTCTTCGCCGTCATCCTCCTGTCCATGCCCCCCTTCGCCGTCCCGGACCACCGCATCGACAACTGGCTGGTCGTCTGCGTCATCGGAAAGGATCTCTGGGTCGTCGTCGGCTTTCTCGTGATCTACCTCGTCACCGACCGCTTCCGCTCCCAGGCGACCGTTTTCGGAAAAGCCGCCACCGTCGGCATGTGTCTGCTGATCCCCCTGGTCCTGCTGAGCCCCGAGCTCGACGCCCTGTGGGCCGGCCTGGGCCGCAAACTCATGCTCGCCGCCGAGATCGTCGTCGCCGTCCTGTGCGTACTGGCCGCGGTGAGCTATACTCGCCTGGGACTGATCTTCGTCCACGAGCAGGGAAAGCCCCTCGACAACCACGACGGCGACGATACGCCGGGCGCCGAAGATGGACCCGATCCCCGACATCCTCGATGACCTCCGTCGCGGGCGGATGATCGTCCTCGTCGACGACGAGTCCCGCGAGAACGAGGGCGACCTCGTCTGCGCCGCCGAGACCGTCACGCCCGAGGTCATCAACTTCATGGCTACGCACGGGCGGGGGCTGATCTGCCTGCCCATGACCAGCGACCGCGCCGACAAGCTGGCGCTGTACCCGCAGAGCACGGACAACACCAGCCGTTTCGGCACGGCCTTTACAGTGTCGATAGACGCGGCGTCGGGGGTGACCACCGGCATCAGCGCCGCCGACCGCGCCCGGACGGTGCAGGTCGCCTGCGACGACGACGCCCGCCCGTGCGACCTGGTCCGCCCGGGGCACATGTTCCCGTTGCGCGCCCGCGAGGGGGGTGCGCTGGTCCGCGCCGGGCAGACCGAGGGCGCCGTGGACCTGTGCAAACTGGCGGGGATCAAGTCCGTCGCCGTCATCTGCGAGATCATGAACCCGGACGGGACGATGGCCCGACGGGACGACCTGCGGCGCTTCTGCGACGCCCACGGGCTGAAGATGTGCTCCGTCGCCGACGTCATCCGCCACCGCCTGCGATCCGAGCGGCTGATCGAACGCGCCGTGGAGATCGACGTGCCCCTCGAGGCCGGGGCGTTCCGCCTGATCGCCTACGAGTCCGTCGTGGACCCCGAACCGCACATCGCCCTGTGCACCGGGGGCGTCGGCGACTTGGACGGCGAAGGCAGGCCGGTGGTCCACGACGAGCCGGTTCTCGTCCGCGTCCACAGCGAGTGCCTCACCGGCGACGCGTTCGGCTCGCTGCGGTGCGACTGCGGGCCCCAGCTCCAGACCGCCCTGAAGCGCGTCGCCGAGGCGGGCAAGGGCGCGGTCGTCTACGTCCGACAGGAGGGGCGCGGCATCGGGCTGATCAACAAGCTCCGCGCCTACAAGCTCCAGACCGAGCAGGGCATGGACACCGTGGACGCCAACGTCCACCTGGGCTTCGAGCCGGACCGGCGCGACTACGGGATCGGAAACCAGATCCTCCGCGACCTGGGGCTGCGCAAGCTGCGGATCATGACGAACAACCCACGGAAGATCTACGGGCTGGAGGGCTTCGGGCTGACCATCGCCGAACGCGTCCCCCTGGAGATCCCCGCCCACGACGGAAACCGCGACTACCTGCGGACCAAGAAGACCAAGCTCGGACACCTGCTCGACGGACTGTAACGGCGGCGTCCCGCATGCCACGGCGCAGGCAGGTTAGTTTGGCCCGTAGGGCCGACCACGTGCCAAGCTCGGCAGGAAGGAACATTCCATGAACGGCAAGACGATCGGACAGGCGATGCTTCTCTCCGTGGCGCTGGCGGTGATCTGGACCGGTCCGGCAAGCGCCGATGAGCCCGACGATGACGCGCCCGCACGGTTCGATTCGAAGACCGACCTGATCTCCCTGCATTACGACCACGCCCCGGACCGCGACGACGGGCAGAGCGCGGCAGCGGATCGAACCATCCTCCAGACGCTGTTCGGCGGCGACTGGCTGGAGCGCCACGTCGTGGCCGTCTCCGGCGCCTACGGGAAGAACCGCCCCCACTTCCGCCGGGACTCCGACGCGGTGATGGAGGCCGTGTGGAACGACGCCGGCGGCTGGCTGGCCGCTCACGACCATCGCCGGCGCGTCGTCGGGCAACTGGCCGGGCTGTGGCTGCAAACGCTCGCCGAGGGCGGCGACGTGTGGGTCAAGGAGGGCGGGCAGTCCGACCTGACGGCCGACGTGGTCCGCCTGTTGCGCCGCGCGGGCGTCGACGCCGATACGACCCGGCGCGTCCACGTCGTCCAACACAGCAACTGGAACGAGCGCCAGACCACCGATGCCGACCTGGCCTATACGAAGAAACACACCGACTACATCCGCATCAAGGACGCCAACCGCTTCCTGAACGTCAAGGGCGGCGACGACGCCTTCGAGGCGTCCGCTCGTAAGCATCCGGTCTTCGGGGCGCACTGGCGGGCCGCGTTCGACTACTACAACCCCGACCGCCGCCTGGATTTCTCCGATACGGGCGAGCTGATGCGCATCTGCGGGCTCGGCGAGGTGGGCATCGACGAATTCCG
>JBMCUM010000040.1:0-11458 GCA_048622595.1 Planctomycetota bacterium
TCACCGACGCGTAGGCCTCCCCGTTGAACGAACCGTCATAGCCCTGCTCGATCAGGGCGTGGGCCTTGCGCTCCTCGTCCATCTTGCAGGAGACGAACTCCTTGATATCCGGGTGGTCGCAGCGGAGCGACTGCATCTTGGCCGCCCGACGCGTCTTGCCGCCCGATTTGATTACCCCGGCGATCTGGTCGAACACGCGCATGAACGACAGCGGCCCGGAGGGCGTCCCGCCGCCGGAGAGCTTCTCCCGGCTGGATCGCAGCGTTGACAAATCCGTGCCGGTACCGGACCCGTACTTGAACAGCATCGCCTCGGACGCCGCGAGGCGCATGATGTCCTCCATCGTGTCGTCGACGGACTGGATGAAGCACGCCGACGCCTGTGGGTACTCGTAGCTGCGCAGCGTGCGAGCGGGCTTTGCGGTCTTGGGATCCCAGTGATAGTTGCCCTCGGACCCGGCGACGCCGCGCTGGTGGAACAGCCCCACGTTGAACCACACGGGGGAGTTGAACGCCGCGTGCTGGTTGACGCACAGCCAGGTCAGTTCCTCGTAGAACCGCTCGGAGTCCTCGTCGGAGGCGAACACGCCGTCTTCGCGCCCCCAGTCGGCGATGGTGCGCGTGACGCGATGGATCAGTTCCTTGACGGACTTCTCGCGCTGGTCGGTGCCGACCTCCCCGTAGAAGTACTTGCTGACCACCACGTCGGTGGCGAGTTTGCTCCAGTCGGCCGGGACTTCGACGTCGTCCTGCTCGAAGACGATCTCGCCCTTGTCGCCCGAGATCCTCGCCGAGCGCTTCTCCCAGGTCAGCTCGTCGAAGGGGTGGGTGCCCTCGGCGGAGAAGACCCGCTGGACGGTCAGACCGTCGCGGGCGCCGCGGTCGAGGGCTTCGCGGGGGTTCTCGGCGGGGCGTGCACCGGTTGAGGATTCATACGGCGTCATCAGCGTCCATCTCCCTTACTGCACCGGCGACTGTGGCGTCCTGAAGCTCCCCGCTCACAGGCGTACAGATGTCAACTCGTGTATCCGTCGAGCCGCGGCTGTGTCAGCCGCCCCGCGCTCCCGCAGGATGCCGCACGGTTCCGCCCGTACGGTAACAGCATAGTTTACCCCAAGATGTAGGGCCGTCAAGAATCCGGCATCCGAAATCTGGGGTTCTTTCCATAAGCTCCGTACTGGGCGTAGGTTCGAGATCGCGTTTTTTTCTGCCAACAGCCATAAACACCCTATCATATTGCAAACACAATGCAAGCGCAAGATTCATATTTCAATATGTTGTAGTTCAGACGGCCGGCTGCACAACCTGTGGACAGGTTGTCAGCGGGTGTGGATAACGCGTGGAGGACGGATCGACCCGCACGCGTCGGTCCCCGGACAACGGGTCAACCGATCAGCGAATCAAGGCAGGGAGGCGGCGACGAACGTCACACGTCGAGGTTCTTGACCTCGAGCGCGTGCTCCTCGATGAAGTTGCGGCGGGGCTCGACGCTGTCGCCCATCAGGAGGGTGAACATGCGCTCGGCCTCCTCGGCCTCGTCGGCGCGGACGCGCAGCAGCGTGCGGCGCTGCGGGTCCATGGTGGTCTCCCAGAGCTGATCGGCGTTCATCTCGCCGAGCCCCTTGAAGCGCTTGATCTCGACGCCCTGGGCGCCGATCTCGCGAATGCCCGGGCCGATGCCCGCGACGTTGTCCACCTCGAGATGCTTGCCCTCGTTGATCAGCACGTACTTGGCCGGGGGCTTCTCACCCGTGACCATCTCCTCGCGCTGGAGGTAGTAGTCCTCGATGCTGATCTGGCGCTTGCGCAGCTTGTCGAAGAGCTTCTCGATATCGCGCACCTCGTGCAGCTCGGCGCGCTTCTGGATCCGCTGCACGCCGGGGCCGCCTTCCTGGTCGGCCTCCTCGGCGTCCTCCAGCGGGATGTCCTCGTTCTCGCGGAGGATGGCCTCGTAGTCCTGCTCGGTGTGGCAGAGCACGTTGCGCCCGTCGAGGATGATCCAGTAGGATGGGAGCTTGCCGTCTTTGCGCCGCTCCATCAGCTCGCGGAACGCCAGCCCGCGGCGCTCCACCATGCCGATCTTCCGCGCCAGCTCCTCGAGGATGTCCACCAGCTCGCGGAGCTGGGCGCCGGCGAACTCGGCGACGTTCCTGGGCTCGGCGCCGTCCGTGTCGCGCAACTGCAGCGTGGTCCCTTCCAGACCCAGGTTGATCAAGCTCCTGCGCATCTCCCACTCGCCCAGGACGTATTCCTTGTGCTTGCGCCGGCTGACGAGGTACAGCGGGGGCTGGGCGATGTAGATGTGCCCGGCCAGCAGCAGCGGCTTCATGTAGCGGAAGAAGAACGTCAGCAGCAGCGTGCGGATGTGGCTTCCGTCGACGTCGGCGTCGGTCATGATGATGATCCGCCCGTAGCGTAGCTTGGACGGGTCGAACTCGTCCTCGCCGATGCCGCATCCGATCGCCGAGATCAAGCTCTGGATCTCCGGGAAGTTGAGGATCCGGTCCAGGCGGGCCTTCTCGACGTTGAGGATCTTTCCGCGCAGGGGCAGGATCGCCTGGGTGGCGCTGTCGCGCCCCTGTTTGGCCGGACCGCCCGCGGAGTCGCCCTCGACGACGAACAGCTCGGTGGAGTCGACGTCCTTGCTGCGACAGTCGGCGAGCTTCCCGGGAAGCGACCCGCTGGCCAGAGCCCCCTTGCGCCGCGTCAGGTCGCGCGCCTTTCGGGCGGCCTCGCGCGCCTGCATCGCCTGGACGCCCTTCTTGACGATCCGCTTGGCGTCGGTGGGGTGCTCCTCCATCCACGAGGCGAGCAGTTCGTTGACGGCCTGGGTGACGAAGCTCTCGACCTCGCTGTTTCCGAGCTTGGTCTTGGTCTGTCCCTCGAACTGGGGGTCGGGGACCTTGACGGAGACCACGGCGGTGAGCCCCTCGCGGAGGTCGTCGCCGCTGGGCGCGCCGCCGCCCTTGCCGTTCTTGTCATTGGACTTGATCAGCCCGGCGCTGCGGGCATAGTAGTTGACGGTCCGCGTCAGCGCGCTGCGGAAGCCCGACAGGTGCGTTCCGCCCTCGAGCGTGTTGATGTTGTTGGCGAACGAGAACAGCGTCTCGTTGAACCCGTCATTGTACTGCAGAACGATGTCGACCATCAACTGCGTCTCGTCGTCCACCTTGTGAATGACCACGGGCTTGTGCAGCGTCTGCTTGTTCTCGTTGAGGTGCTCGACGAACGCGACCAGGCCCTTGCTGTAGTGGAACGTCTCCTCCTTGTCCGTCCGCTCGTCCTTGAGCTTGATCGTCACTGCCTCGTTGAGGTACGCCAGCTCGCGAAGGCGCGTCGCCAGCGTCTCGTACCGCAGCGAGATGTCCGGAAAGATCTGCGGGTCGGGGCGGAAGGCGACCTTCGTGCCGCTGCGCTTCCGCTGACCGATCTTCTTCAGGTCGCTGCGCTTGCGCCCGCGCTCGAATTCCATCCTCCAGACGGCGCCGTCGCGGGTGACCTCCACCTCCATCCACTCGCTCAGCGCGTTGACCACCGACGCGCCGACCCCGTGCAGCCCGCCGGAAACCTTGTACACGCCGTGGTCGAACTTCCCCCCGGCGTGCAGGCGGCAGAACACCACCTCCAGCGTCGAGACCTTCTCGGTGGGATGCTCGCCGACGGGGATGCCCACCCCGTCGTCGGTGATGGTGCACGAGTCGTCCGGGTGGACGGTCACGGTGATGTTCGAGCACCGCCCGGCCATCGCCTCGTCGATCGCGTTGTCGACGATCTCCCAGACCAGGTGGTGCAGCCCGCGGGGGGTGGTATCGCCGATGTACATCCCCGGGCGCTTGCGCACCGCCTCCATCCCGCGCAGCACGCGAATCTGGCTCTCGTCGTACACCCCGTTGGTCGTCGCTTCCACCGTTTCGGCCGCGTCCTTGGCCACCTTGGTCTTCTCCTGATGCAGGCGTCTTGCGGAACTCGTCGTCTCGGCGCGGCGCCGCGTGGGGGCGCATCGCATGCACGGTCGCCCTTGCGGGTCCCGGTCGGCGCGGGCGAGCGAACGCACATGGTCCCCGGGAATGCGGACCGCGGGGCAGCCCCGGCGCCACGTTCCCATTATCGCATATGAACGCGGGCGCTTCCAGCGTCGAGTGGGTCCCGCCGGCGACATTTCCGCGGCGCCGGCGGCTTTGACTGACCCGCCCGAAGCGGTCGTGCCGATTGCAGTGCAGGCGGACCCGCGCGACACGCCGTTTTGACACCGACCGAGAGGACCAGTACGATGCCGCCGACGATGGACCCCTCCCAGCAGACCGCCGGACGTGATGCGACCGAGCCCTTTGCCGGACGGCGGATCCACATGATCGGAATCGGCGGCTGCGGGATGCGCGCCGTGGCCGAGATGCTGCTGGGGCGCGGGGCGGTCGTCAGCGGCTCGGACCGCGCGGGCGCAGCGGCGCTGGACCGCCTCGCCGACCGCGGCGCCCGCATCGCCGTCGGTCAGCGCGACGGGAACATCCCCGACGGATGCGAACTGGTGGTCCACTCGGCCGCCATCCACGAGCAGAACCCCGAGCTTCTGGTCGCGCGGGACCGCGGGCTGGAGGTGATCAAGTACAGCGAGATGCTCGGGCGGCTGATGGACCGCCACGTGGGCCTGGCCGTGGCGGGCACGCACGGCAAGAGCACCACCTCGGCGATGGTCGCCTACGCGCTTCATGCCGCCGGAGCCGATCCCAGCTACATCATCGGCGCCACGGTTCCCCAGCTCGGTGGCCCCTGCGGCGTGGGGGCGGGGCGGTGCTTCGTGGCCGAGGCGTGCGAGTTCGACCGCAGCTTTCTGCACCTGCGTCCGCGTCTGGCGGCGATCCTCAACGTCGAGGAGGACCACCTGGACTGCTACGCGGACCTGGACGCGATCGTCGAGGCGTTCTGCGCCTTCGCGGCGCAGGTCGACGACGCCGGCGTGCTGGTGGTCAACGGCGAGTCGCGCCACGCCGCCCGGGCCGGTGAGGCGGCGCGGGCGTCGGTGGAGACATTCGGTCTGGCGGAGGGATGCGACTGGCAGGCGGCGGACGTGGTGTCGCGGCGGGGGTGCTACCGGTTCGAGCTGCGTTACGGCGGGCGGCGGTTCGCGGAGGTGGCGCTGTCGCTTGCGGGGCGCCACAACGTCTACAACGCCCTGGCGGCCGCGGCGCTGCTGCACCACGCCGGGCTGTCGCCGGAGGACATCGCCGGCGGGCTGGGCGGCTTCGCCGGGGCGCATCGGCGCATGACGGTCAAGGGCGCCCCGCGCGGGGTGACGGTGGTGGACGATTACGCCCACCATCCCACGGAGATCCAGGTCACGCTACGGGCGCTGCGGGAGCGGTTCGTCCCGCGCCGCCTGCTGTGCGTGTTCCAGCCGCACCAGCATTCCCGCACGCGGTTCCTGCTGAAGGACTTCGCGCGGAGCTTCACCGGCGCCGACGCGGTTTTCGTCCCGGAGATCTACTTCGTGCGGGACACCGAGCGGGAAAAGGAGTATATTTCGTCGCAGGACCTCGTCGCGCAGATTCGCCTCAACGGCGGCGCGGCGGAGTATCTCGACTCGTTCGAGCGGATCATCGCGCGCCTGCGGTCGGAGTTGAGGGCCGGGGACCTGGTGGTGACGATGGGCGCCGGGAACGTCTGGGAAGTGGCCGATGAGCTTGTTCGCGGGTCTGGAAGAGATCGTTAAACGGGACGAACCGCTCGCGCCGCGCACGTGGATGGGCATCGGCGGGCCGGCGTCGTATTTCATCTCCCCGCGCAACGTCGAGCAGCTCAGCGAGGTCGCGCGTCGGTGCCGCGAGAACGATGTGCCCGTGCGCGTCCTGGGCGGCGGCGCGAACGTGCTCATCGACGACGCCGGCGTCGACGGGGCGGTGATCCGCCTGACCGAGGGGGACTTTAGCAGCTTCTCGCGCAGCGAGACGGGCCTGCGCGCCGCGGCCGGGGCGGACATGGGAAAGTGCGTGCTGCACTGCGTCCGCCAGGGGCTCGGCGGGCTGGAATGTCTGACGGGCATCCCGGGCACAGTCGGCGGGGGGGTGCGGATGAACGCCGGGGGGGCGTTCGGCGACGTGGGCAACGTCGTCGAGTCCGTGGAGGTCATGACCGCCGGGGGCGAGATCTTCACCCGTCACCGTCCGGAGCTGGCGTTCGCGTACCGGTCGACGAACATCACGGCCCAGTTCATTCTGTCGGTGGACTTCCGCCTGATCGAGGACGACCCGCACCGGATCCTGCGCCAGGTCAAGCAGGTCTGGATCTACAAGAAGAACACCCAGCCGCTGGCGGGGCGCAACGGCGGGTGCATCTTCAAGAACCCGCGCGGCATCTCTGCCGGGGCGCTGATCGACCGCGCCGGTCTGAAGGGCAAGCGCGTCGGGCGGGCGTACGTGTCGCAGAAGCACGCCAACTTCATCCTCACCGACGAGGGCGCCACGGCGTCCGACGTGCTCAAGCTGATCAGCCACATCCGCGAGGAGGTCTACAAGAAGGCCGAGGTCTACCTGGAGCTTGAAATCGAGGTCTGGTGACATGGAGTGCACCATGCGGGCCAGGGATGGCACGACGGGGCCCGGTCGCGCCGGGCCCCTTGATATTACCGTTCTGATGGGCGGCCCGTCGGCCGAACGCGAGGTGTCGCTGGCCAGCGGCGCCGCCGTCGCCGACGCCCTGGAGCGGACCGGTCACCATGCCGTCCGCGCCGACATCGACCGCAACGAGACCGCGGCGCTGGACCGCGCCGGGATCGACGTGGTGTTCATCGCGCTGCACGGGGACTTCGGCGAGTCCGGGGAGGTCCAGGAGCTCTGCCAGCAGCGCGGGCTGCCCTATGTCGGCTCCGGTCCCCACGCCAGCCGCCTGGCGCTGGACAAGGCGCTCGCCAAGCGGCGCTTCCGCCACGCCGGACTGCGCACGCCCGACTGGCTGGTCGTCGAGCAGCGCCACGAGTGGGCGCAGGTGCGGCGGCGGCTTGCCGAGCTGCCCCCGCCCGTGGTGTGTAAGCCGATCGACGGCGGGTCCAGCGTGGACATCACCATCGCCCGCGACGCCCGCGCCCGCGATGCGGCGCTGGAGCGGCTTCTGGATGCGTACGGCCGGGCGCTGCTTGAGGCCTACGTCCCCGGGCGGGAACTGACCGTGGGCATGCTGGGCGATGACCCGCTGCCGGTGCTCGAGGTGATCCCGGCCGGGGAGTTCTACGACTACCACGCCAAGTACGCCGACGACGCCGGAACGGGGTACACGTTCGACCACGGACTGACGGCCGCGACGTGCGCGAAGCTGCAAGCCGCGGCGTTGACGGCCCATCGATCGCTGGGATGCCGCCACCTGAGCCGCACCGACTTCGTGCTCGACCAGGACGGAACGCCGCACGTTCTGGAAGTCAATACGATTCCAGGGTTTACCAGCCACTCGCTTCTGCCCAAGGCCGCGGCGCGGATCGGAGTGAGCTTCGAGATGCTGGTCAACCGCCTGGTGACACTGGCGGCCGGGCGGACCGCGCGCCGATAGAACACCAGGAGGCGTCGCAGTCGCAGGTCGCGGCGTCGTGAAACGAGATGGCGCGGAAGAAGTCCCAGACATCCTCCGGCAAGGGGCGCTTCGCCCGGCTCGGTGAGGCGCTGGCCGCGCGAGGCGGCGCGATCGGGCGCGGCACGCTGGCCGCGGCGTGCGTGCTCGTCCCGCTGATCGGCGGTGCGCTGGGGCTGTCCAGCGCCCGTCGCTATGTCGTCGAGCATCGCGCCCGCGGGCACGTCCGTCCGCGCGTCCGCCTGGTCGACGCGCCCTCGTGGCTTCCGCCGACGCTGCGTCGCCGCATCGTCGCGGACGTGAGCCCGCCGACCGGGGCGGACCTGCGCGACCCGCAACTCGCCGAGAGGGTCTACCGGCGCGCCGGGGCGAACCCGTGGCTGAGCGACGTCCGCCGGGTCCGCAAGTGCCGAACGGACGATCCGTCGCGCGGCGTGGTGGAGGTTTCCGCGACGTACCGGGCCCCGGCGGCGCGGGTGCTCAGCGACGACGGGCGCCGCTTCGCCTACGTCTCCCGCGACGCGCACCGTCTGCCGGACACGGTCCCGCTGTGGCGGGCGCGGGTGCCCGTCGACGGCGGGACGCGCACCGCGTATTTCACCGGGCGGGCGCACATCCCCGCCGGGGCGACCGACGCGGCGCGGGTGCACTACTTCGCCCTGCGCGGCATCGAGGCGACCCCGCCCGCCCCGGGCGAGCCGTGGACCGGCGAGGACGTCGAGGCCGGGCTGAGGATCGTCGAACTGCTGCGGGACCGCCCGTATCGCGCGCAGATCGCGGAGATCGACGTGCGGAACGTCCGCTGGCGCGTCACCCGCAGCGAGCCGCAGATCCGCCTGCTCGCCCGTGACCGCTGGGGGCGGCGGACGGAGATCGTCTTCGGACGCTTCCCGCACCCAGACGGGGACTGGGTCGTGACCCCGCACGAGAAGATGACCAAGCTGGACGCCTACGCCGGGCGCCACGGCGGTCGGGTGGTCGGCTTCCACGCACGGGTCGACCTGACGCGCCCCGACCAGGTCGCGGTGATGCCCTACGATGAAGGCGACGCGCGCCGTCGGGCCGCACGCGGCCGCGACGCCCGCCCGCGCCTGTCGCGCTACCAACCGTAAGGTCGCCTGACGGTACGCGCGCCCTTGCGGGTCTGCGACTTGCCCGCCCGCCGAAGCGCCGCCGACGATTACGGGAGCTTGGCGATCACCGTGGCCTTCGTCGTGAAATCCGTCTGTGGGGCGCTGTGGCGCCCGCTGGGTCTGGGCTACCTGGCGATGTGCGTCGCGGCGCTGGGCGTGGGGTTGTTTCCCCGCCTGGTCTACGTGGCGCCGGGCGGCGGGGGCGGCGCGGAGATGCCCGCGCTTTGCGTCCTGGCGGCCGGGCAGGTGCTCTTTGCGCTGCTCGTCCGGCCGATCGCCGCGATGCGCAGGACGAGCGCGCAGGGGGCGTATGACAAGTCGCTTGCTCGCGCAACCCACGCCGAAACGCCTGCTTGCCGCGTTCCCGTCGCGCACGGGTTGCGCGGGGTGATCGAACTGCTCGGGTGGATGCTGGCGACGGTCCCGTTCTACGTCGCCGCGGGCTACGTCTCGGACGCCGCGGTCGCCGACGTCCTCCGTGTCGCGCTGTACGTCATCGGCGTCTGGACGTTCGCGCTGGTCGCGGGATCGTTGCTGGGCGCCTCGCATGACCCGGACGTCCCGGCCGCCGCTTCCCGGCGCGGCGCCCGCGGCGGATGGCTCGTGCTGCTGGTGCTTCTGGCGATCTGCCTCGGAGGCCCGCCCGCCTGGTACATCGCAGCGGAGTTCGCCACCCCCGCGGCCGCGGAGGTCGTAGGGCGCGTGGCTCCCGTCACGCAGGCCTGGCGCCTGGCGTCCTTCCGCGGTCCGTGGATGCCGAGCCCCGCCTGGGCCGCGCTGCTCTGGCCCGCCGTCGCCGCCGCGACCGCCCTGGCGCGGCTGGCGCTTCGCCCCCGTTGTGTGGACGCGTGATGCGGGGGCCTGGTCGGTGCCATGCTTCCGCTTGCGGAAGCATGCGCTCTGCGACAAACTGACGCGCATGGAAGCTTGGGGCCTTCCGCATCGCAAACGCTGCAAACGCTGGGACGTCGAGTTTGACGCGCACTTCTTGACGTTCTCGTGCTTTCAACGTCGTCCGTTTCTCACCAGCCCGCGCGCGTGCCGTTGGTTTCTCGAGGCCGTTAACGCGGCTCGCCAGAAACAGCCCTTTGACCTGTGGGCCTTCGTTCTGATGCCCGAGCACGTACACCTAATCCTCTGGCCGCGGGATGGATCACGCATCAGCCCGATCCTCAAGGCCATGAAGCTGCCTGTGTCCAATCGCGTGCGCCTGTGGGTGCGCGAGCATAGTCCGGAGTTCCTGGAACAAATGGCTGAGCGACGCCCCAACGGGACCGTTTCGTATCGATTCTGGCAACGCGGCGGGGGATACGACCGAAACCTGCGCGATGATCGAGAGCTGTACAAGAAGCTCCACTACGTGCACAACAATCCCGTTACGCGCGAACTGGTGGCTCGCGCCGGGGACTGGCAATGGTCGAGCTTCCGCGCGCACGCCTTCGGCGACAACGCGCCAATTACGCTGAATCTTGAAAGCATGCCGCTACCGCCGCTGACGTAAGCGCGCGCCGGCGCGCGGGGGGCATGGCACCTTGTCAGCTGCAGCGCGGTATCTGATATACCCGCAGGCGCAGACCCCCATGCTTCCGCAAGCGGAAGCATGGCACCTCGCAACCGGGCCGGACGCGCGCGGCGCGAACGCTACAACCACCCCTTGCGGCGGAACCAGGCGAGCATCGTCAGCGCCACGGCGACCATCACGCCCCAGACGAGCGGGTAGGCCCACGGGAGGGCGAGCTCCGGCATGTGCTCGAAGTTCATCCCGTAGATGCCCGCGATGAACGTCAGCGGGATGAAGATCGTCGCGATGATCGTCAGCACCTTCATCACCTCGTTCATCCGGTTCGACTGGCTGGACAGGTAGGTGTCCAGCATCCCGGAGAGCATCTCGCGGAACGTCTCGGCCGTGTCGTTCACCTGCGCCGCGTGGTCGTACAGGTCGCGCAGGTAGGGCGCGACCTCGTCGGCGATCAGGGGCGAGCCGCCGCGCTCGAGCTGGCCTACGACCTCCCGCGCCGGACGGACCGCGCGGCGGAGCATCAGTCCCTCGCGCCGCAGGCGGTGGATGTGGGCGAGGGTACGGTGGGTGGGGGCCTCGACGAGCTCGGCCTCGAGCGACTCGATCGACTCGGCGCGGCGTTCCAGCGCCGCGAAGTACCCGTCGACGACAGCGTCGAGCAGGGCGTAGGCGAGGTAGTCGGCGCCCATCCTGCGGATGCGTCCCTTGTCGGTGCGGACCCGCTCGCGGACGGGCTCGAAGACGTCGCCGGCGCGCTCCTGGAACGAAATCACGAACCCGGCCCCCAGGATCAAGCTGACCTGCTCGCCGGCGATCCGCTCCTCGTCGGCGGACCACTGGAGCATCTTGACGAACACGCACACGTAGACGCCGAAGTCCTCGCACTTGGGCTGCTGGGCCGTGTTCAGGATGTCCTCCTGCACCAGCGGGTGGAGCCCGAAGTGCTCGCCGAGGGCCTGGACCACCTGCGGGTCGTGCACGCCGTCGACGTTGATCCACGTCACCGTGTCCGTGTCGCGATAGGCGAAGCATTCCCGCGGCGTGCGGACCGTTCGCGTCTCGGCGCCGTCCGGGCCGTAGTCGATCACCGTGATCCGCACCGGCTCGGTCTTGGGCGCCCCGATGTACACCGGCGTACCGGGCGGAAGCCCCCGCTTGCGCGACAGCGACGGGAGTAATCGCCCCATCAGTCGTCTCCTTTCTCCGCGGCGAGCACGTCGGCCAGCGTCAGCCCGGCCAGGCGCCCGGCCGCGTGG
>JBMCUM010000041.1:0-11440 GCA_048622595.1 Planctomycetota bacterium
CGTCGACGGAGCGGGTGACGTAGTCCATGATCGCGCTTTCCAGCGCCGCGGCGCCGAGGTTCGAGCAGTGACGCTTGTCCGCCGGCAGCCCGCCGGCCGCCCGCTCGACCGCCTCGTCGGTGATCTCCGCCGCCTCGTCCAGGCGCTTCCCGCGGGCCAGTTCCGTCGTCACCGACCCGCACGCGATGGCGGACGAGCAGCCCTTGCACTTGTACCTGACGGCGACGATGCGCTCGTCGCGCACGCGGATCCATAGACGCATCACGTCGCCGCACGCCCCGGCCATCGCCGTGCCCACGCCGTCGGCGTCGGCGAGCTCGCCGACGTTTCGCGGCTTGCGGAAGTGCTCCAGCAGGGTCGGGTTGTCTTCGGGAGGCGCGTGCATCGTCTGCTGCACCGCATTATACGCCGTTGCCTGCGCCGTTACAGAGGCCGGCGACCGTCACGACGACACGCACCGGCCGGGGCTTGGCCGCGCGGCGTCGCTTTAAGAGAGGCATATGTCACGCTCGCCAGACACACTTGGCACGGGTGGGTGATTCGCTACACTCGCGGCATGGTGATCACGATCGACGGTCCGGCGGGGTCGGGCAAGAGCACGGCCGCGCGGAACCTCGCCCGGTCGCTGGGCATCGCGTATCTGGACACGGGCGCGACGTATCGCGCCGTGACGCTCAAGGCGCTGCGCGAGGGGGTGGACCTGTCCGACGAGGCCGCCCTTGCCGACGCGGCGCGGCGCGCGGAGATTCACCTGCGCCCGCACGAGGGGGGCACCGGCGTGTTGCTGGACGGCGAGGACGTCACCGAGGCCGTCCGCAGCGAACGGGTCAGCGAGATGTCGTACTACGTCGCCCGCTCGCGGCGGGTCCGCGAGGTGCTCGTGGAGCTGCAGCGGAAGGTCGGCGCCGAGCTGGGCAGCTTCGTCAGCGAGGGGCGCGACCAGGGTTCCGTGGTGTTTGCCGACGCGGATGTGAAGTTCTACCTTGTCGCCGACCCGTCCGCACGCGCGCAGCGGCGGTGCGCGGAGCTGCGAGCCCGCGGGGAGGCCTGCGACGAGGACGAGGTCCGCGCCGCCCTCGAGCGACGGGACCGGCGCGACCGGTCGCGCACGGTCGGCCCGCTGGTCAAGCCCGACGGCGCCGTCGTGGTCGACACCACGGGGCGGGACATCGACGCGACGACCTCGACGCTGCTCGAGCACGTGCGTCGGCGCCTCGGGCGCGACGACGAGCGAGGAGCGAGACCGTGAGCGCCCCGCGGAGCCACCCCAACCCGCTGCTTCGGCATCTGCGGATGCCGGCGGGCACGCCGGCGCCGAGCGCGTACTACCGCACCTGCCGCCGCATCCTCCAGGTGCTCTTGTGCGCCTTGTGGGGCGTGCGGGTGTTCGACCGCCACCACGAGCCGGCGTCGGGAAGCGTGCTGTACGTCTGCAACCACCAGAGCTATCTCGATCCGATGCTGATGAGCTTCGCGCTGCGCCGGCCGATGAACTATATGGCCGCGGATTTCCTGTTCGCCCCGCCGGGCTTTCGCCGGCTGATCCGGTCGCTGAACGCGTTTCCGGTCCGTCGCGGCGTGGGCGATACTCGGGCGATGAAGGAGTCGCTGCGGCGGTTGAAGGTCGGCGGGCAGCTAGTCGTCTTCGCCGAGGGAACGCGGACGTGGGACGGGCGGATCGGCGCGTTCCTGCCCGGCGTGGCGCTGCTGGCGCGCCGTGCGGCCGACTGGACCGTGCCCGTGGTCATCGACGGGGCGTTCGAGGCCTGGCCGCGGACGCAACGCCTGCCGCGGTGCGGGCGGGTCACCGTGCAGTACGGTCGACCGCGCAACGGTGCCCACTGTCGAGCGACCGAGCCGCAAGAACTGCTGGACGAGCTGCGCGACGAGATGCTCGCAATCCAGGCCGATCTCCGCCGGCGAACGGGCAGGCCTTCGTTGCACTACCTCTCGTAGCGTCCATACATGGGCAACCTGCCCCCCGTGCACGAAAAAACGCGTGCGCGGCATACCCAGCGCGGCAGGTCACCGCCCTGGCTTGGCCGTTCGGCGTCCTTGCTTTGCTGCACCGTGCTACCGGTATGAGGCGAGATATGTATCAATCGCCTCGGCGGCATCGCGTCCGGCGCGGATGGCGTGGACGACAAGCGACGCGCCGCGCCGGGCGTCGCCGGCGGCGAAGACGCCCTCGACGCTCGTGGCGTGGCGCGGGTCGGTCCGCACGTTGCCCCGCTCGTCCAGCGCCAGGCCCAACTGCTCGATGAGCCCGGCGTGGACCGGGTGGACGAAGCCCATCGCCAGAAGCACGAGGTCCACGTCCATGGTGAACTCCGTTCCGGGAAGCTCGGCCATCTTCATGCGCCCGTCGCGCCCCGGGCGCCACTCGACCTCGCAGCCGTGAAGACGCTCCACCCGGACATCCCGCCCGCTGAGTTTCTTCGTCAACACGGACCAGCGCCGGTTGCAGCCCTCCTCGTGGGACGTGGTGGTCCGCAGGATATTCGGCCATTCGGGCCACGGCGTCTCGGGATTGGCGCCCTCCGGGGGTTTGGCAAGCAGCTCGAGCAGGTGCACCGCGCGGGCGCCCTGCCTGACGGCAGTGCCCGCGCAGTCGCTTCCGGTGTCGCCACCGCCGATGACGACCACGACCTTGTCGCCGGCGTCGATTCGCTCGGGGCGCGGGATGTCGTCCCCGGCGTTGAGACGGTTCTGCTGCTCCAGATAGTCCAGGGCGAAGTGAACGTTCTCCAGTCCGCGGCCCGGAACCGTCAGGTCGCGCGGTTGGCCTGAGCCGGTGGTTATCAGCACGGCGTCGAACTTGCGTCGAATGTACCCGGCCGAGAGATCGCTTCCGACGGCAACGCTCGTCTCGAAGCGGACGCCCTCGGCGGTCATCTGCTCGATGCGGCGGTCGAGGATGCGTTTGTCGAGTTTGAAGTCGGGGATGCCGTATCGCAGCAGCCCGCCGACGCGGTCGGACTTCTCGTAGACCGTCACGTCGTGACCGGCGCGGGCGAGCTGCTGTGCGGCGGCGAGGCCCGCCGGACCCGATCCGACCACTGCCACGGTCTGTCCCGTCCGTTCGTTTGGCGGCTCGGGGCGGATCCAGCCCTCCTGCCATCCGCGTTCGACGATCCGGCGCTCGATGTGGCGGATCAGCACCGGATCGTCGTTGATGTTCAGCGTGCAGGACGCCTCGCACGGGGCGGGGCAGACCCGCCCGGTGATCTCCGGGAAGTTGTTCGTCGCGTGCAGCAGGTCCAGCGCCTCGCGCCATCGCCCGCGGTAGACCAGGTCGTTGAACTCGGGGATCCGGTTGGCCAGCGGGCAGCCCACGCCGTGACAGAACGGGATGCCGCAGTCCATGCACCGCGCCGCCTGGCGGATGAGGACCTCCTCCCGGTGGGGCAGCTCGACCTCGAAGTAGTCCTCCCGCCGATGCTCCACCGGACGGTGGTCGACCTCCCGGCGTGCGTATTTCAAAAATCCTTGCGTGTCACCCATCACTACACCGGCGAATTCCGAATAACGAAGCACGAATGGCGAACCAAACCCGAAATCCTAATGACGGAAAACCCGTTCGAACCGTTGCTCATTATCCGAAGCGTCAAGTATTGGTCATTGGGGCTTCGCCATTGATTCGTCACTCGTGCCTCGTCATTCTCTTTCCTCAGTAGACTTCTTCCGTATGGGGGACAAACTCCGCGCCGCGCTGCTCGCGCTGGCGCAGCTTCTCCAGGGCCTTGCGGTAGTCGATCGGCATGACCTTGACGAACCGCCCGACGTGATCGTCCCACCGCTCCAGCACGTCGGAGGCCCGGCGGCTTCCGGTCAGCTCGTGGTGGCGCTCGATCAGCTCCCGCAGGTAGCGCCGGTCGTCCGCCTGCCAGACGAACTCCACATCGACCATGTCAAGATTGCACAGCGTGTCGAACAGTTGATGCTCGTCCAGGACGTAGGCGATCCCGCCGCTCATCCCCGCCGCGAAGTTCCGCCCCGTCCCGCCGAGAACCACGACCGTCCCGCCGGTCATGTACTCGCAACCGTGATCGCCGACGCCTTCCACGACGGCCGTCGCGCCGCTGTTCCGCACGGCGAACCGCTCGCCGGCCAGACCGTTGACGTACAGCTCTCCGCCCGTGGCGCCGTAAAGCACCGTGTTTCCGATGATGATGTTCTCGTGCGGCTCGAAGGGCGACTCCGGGGGTGTCTGCACGATGATTCGCCCGCCGCACAGCCCCTTGCCCACGTAGTCGTTGGCGTCGCCGATCAGTCGCAGCGTCACGCCGGGGCACAGGAACGCCCCGAAGCTCTGCCCCGCGGAGCCCCGCAGCGTGATGTCGAACGTTCCGTCCGGCAGCCCGTCGGCGCCGCGGCGCGTCACGATCCGGTTCGACAGGATCGTGCCGACCGCGCGGTGGACGTTCCGCACCGGAAGGACCAGGCGCACCGGGCGGGCGTCGTCGATGGACGCCCCGGACTCGTGGAGGATCCGCCAGTCGATGTGGTCGCCCAGGCGGTCCGGCTGGGGGCGGACACAGCGGATGGCGCGTCGGCCGCCCTCGGTCTCGGGCCTCTCGAACACGGCCGAGAAGTCCAGCCCGCGCGCCTTCCAGTGCTCGATCGCCGGGCGCACCGTCAGGCGGTCGACCCGCCCGACCATCTCGTCGAACCGTCGGAAGCCCAGCGCCGCCATCCAGCGGCGGACCTCCTCGGCGACGAACGTCAGGTAGCGGACCAGGTGCTCGGGTCGTCCGGCGAACCGACGGCGCAGGTCCGGATTCTGCGTGGCGATTCCGACGGGGCAGGTTCCGTGGTGGCACTTGCGCATCAGGATGCAGCCCAGCGAAACCAGCGCCGCGGTCCCGAACCCGAACCGCTCGGCGCCGAGCAGGGCGGCGACGACGACGTCCCGGCCGGTCTTCATCTGCCCGTCGGCCTGGACGAGGATCCGCTCACGCAGGTTGTTGCGGACCAGGGTCTGCTGCGTCTCGGCCAGGCCAAGCTCCCACGGGCAGCCGGCGTGCTTGATGCTCGACAGCGGACTGGCGCCGGTCCCCCCGTCGTGACCGCTGATTAGCACCTCGTCGGCGTTGCCCTTGGCCACGCCCGCCGCGACCGTTCCGACGCCGACTTCGCTGACCAGCTTGACCGACACCTTCACGCCTGGATTGGCGCACTTCAGGTCGTAGATCAACTGCGCCAGGTCCTCGATGGAGTAGATGTCGTGATGCGGAGGCGGGGAAATCAGCGACACGCCCGGCGTGCTGTGGCGCAGCCGCGCGATCTCCTCGGTCACCTTGTGTGCGGGCAGTTGCCCGCCCTCGCCCGGCTTGGCGCCCTGGGCCATCTTGATCTGGATCATCCGCGCGTGGGCGAGGTACTCCATCGTCACGCCGAACCGCCCGCTGGCGACCTGCTTGATGCCGCAGTTGCGGCTGTCGCCGCCGGGTGCGGGCACATAGCGGTCCGGGTCCTCCCCGCCTTCGCCCGTGTTGGCGAAGGTGCCCAGGCGGTTCATCGCCACGGCCATCGTCTCGTGCGCCTCTGCGGAGATGGACCCGTGGCTCATGGCGCCGGTGTAGAAGCGTTTGACGATGTCGACCGCGGGCTCGACCTCGTCCAGCGGGACGGGCCTCGCCCCGTCCGGCGGTGCGATGCTGGTGTCGAGTCCCTCGAACTCGAACAGCCCGCGGAGGGTGCAGAGCTTGCGCGACTGGTCGTTGACCGCCGCGGCGTAGCGCTCGTAGGCCGACGCGTCGTCGTCCCGCACCGCCCGCTGCAGCGCCGTGACCGACTCGGGGTTCCACAGGTGGTTCTCGCCGTCGGCGCGGTAGTGGTACTGCCCGCCGTAATCCAGGGGCAACTCACCCGGGCGGCGCGCCGCGAGGGCGGCGCGGTGACGCTGCAGCGCCTCGTCGGCGATCTGCGCCAGACCGATGCCGCGGATGCGGGTGGGGGTACCGGTGAAGTGGGCATCCACGACGTCGCTGTTGAGCCCGATGCACTCGAAGATCTGCGCCGAGCGGTAGCTCCGCAGCGTGGAGATGCCCATCTTGGACATGGTCTTGAGGATGCCCTTTTTCAGGGCGGCGATGACGTTGTCGACGGCCTGTTCGAGCTCGATGTCCTCGGGTACGTCGCCGGCGCGGCGCAGCTCCTCGACCGTGTCCAGCAGCAGGTACGGGTTGACTGCATTGGCGCCGTAGCCCAGCAGCAGGCAGAAGTGCATCACTTCGCGCGGCTCGCCCGAGCAGACCACGATGCCCGCCTCCCCGCGCAGATTCCGGCGCAGCAGCGCATGGTGCAGCGACGCGGTCGCAAGCAGCGAAGGGATCGGCGCGCGGGTCCGGTCCCAGGCGGCGTCCGAGATCACCAGCAGGGAGGCGCCGTCGGCGATGGCGGTCTCGGCCTGGGCGAGCAGGTCGTCCAGCCCGGCCTGCAGCGTCGCGCCCGGGTCGTCGCCGGTCACGTCGAACAGGGCGTCAAGGACGGCCACGCGGAAATCGTCGCGCTGGACGGAGGTCAGCCGCTGCAGGTCCTCGTTGGTCAGGATGGGATGGGGCAGCTTGAGCTGGCGGCAGTGCTCGGGGCCTTCCTCGAGGATGTTGCGGCGCTTGCCCGTATACAGCGTCAGCGACATGACCAGGCCCTCGCGGTACGGGTCGATGGGCGGGTTGGTCACCTGGGCGAACCGCTGCTTGAAGTAGTTGAACAGCCCGACGGGTCGGTCGCTGAGCACGGCCAGCGGGGTGTCGGTCCCCATCGAGCCGATGGGCTCCTGCCCGTCGCAGGCCATCGGCGCGACCACCATCCGCAGCTCCTCGCGACTCCAGCCGAAGGCGCGCATGCGACGGTACAGCGTGTCGGGTTCCACCGGGCGTGGGCGCGCCGCGTCGAACAACCCGCGCAGCTCGATGCGGTTGTCCTCCAGCCAGCGGCGGTAGGGTTTGCGGCGGGCGATGCGGCTTTTGATCTCGTTGTCGATGATGAACCGCCCCTCGTCGGTGTCCACGAGGAACATCCGCCCGGGGTGCAGGCGTCCCTTCCGGGCAATTTGCTCGGGCGGGAACTCGACCACGCCGACCTCGCTGGCCAGGACCACCAGCCCGTCGGTCGTGGTGACGTATCGCGCCGGTCGCAGCCCGTTGCGGTCCAGCGTCCCGCCCACCAGGCGCCCGTCGGTGACCACCAGCGCCGCCGGGCCGTCCCACGGCTCCATGATCGCGGCGTGGTAGTCGTAGAAGCTCCGCTTGTCGGTGCTCATGTGGTACAGCGCGCCGAACGCCTCGGGGACCATCATCATCAGCGCGTGGGGAAGCGACCGCCCGGAGCGGACGAGCAACTCCAGCGCCTGGTCGAACTGCGCCGAGTCGCTGAAGCCCTCGCTGAGAACGCCCAGCAGGTCGCGGCGCCCCTCGGCGATCAGGGCGTCCGACACGTCGCCGATGTCCGGACAGCCCATTCGCCGCTCGCGGGCGCGCATCCGGTTGCGGTTGCCGCTGAGCGTGTTGATCTCGCCGTTGTGGGCGATCATGCGGAACGGCTGGGCCAGACGCCAGCTCGGGAACGTGTTCGTGCTGTAACGCTGGTGGACGACGGCCAGGGCGCTGGTCAGGCGCTCGTCCGACAGGTCCGGGTAGTACCCGAAAAGCTGCGGCGCCAGGAACATGCCCTTATAGCAGATCGTCCGCGCCGACAACGACGGGATGTAGAAGTCCCCCGCGCCGCCGTGACGCTCGCGGACCAGCCGCTCGGCGCGCCGGCGGATCATGTACAGGCGGTTCTCCAGCACGCACCCGGTCAGCCCGCCGGCGCCGATGAAGCACTGGGCGATGTGGGGCTCGCCCGCCGCGGCGAACTCGCCGAGCACGGAGTTGTCCCCCGGGACCTCGCGCCACCCGAGCACGTCCAGTCCGTAATGCGCCGCGGCCTCGCCCAAAACATTGTGACACGCCGCGCGGAGCGCCGCGTCGTCGCGCGGGGCGAAGACCATCGCCACCCCGTACGCCCCGGCGTCCGGCAGCGCGAAGCCCAGGCGGTCGGCCTCGGCGGCGAAGAACGCGTGGGGAAGCTGGAACAGGATCCCCGCGCCGTCTCCGGTGGTCTCGTCGGCCCCGGCCGCACCGCGGTGCTGCAGGCTCACCAGCACTTCGCTGCCCAGCTCCAGGATGCGATGCTGCCGGCGCCCGTTGACGTCGATGACCGCTCCGACGCCGCAGGCATCGTGCTCCCAGCGCGGGTCATACAGGCCGTGCGGTTTGTCCGGTGATGGGCTCATTGCTTCGTCCGCGCCCGCCTTCCGCCAGCGCCCGCGCTGCATTGTACCCTGCCCAAAGCCCCGGCGCGTCGCGAAGCGCGGCTAATCCTCGTTATAGAGCTGTCCATATTAGCTAATGACGCGCGGGATGGCGACCCACGGCGCAGCGCCCGTCCGCGGCCGGCGCCGCGCCGGCGGCCGATAAGGCGGCGAGAGCAGTCATCGGCCGCCCCCGCCGCCCAGGGAAGAGAAACACCCGCCGCCTGCGCGGCTGAATGCGGCGTCGCTTAACTGTCGTAGTAGAGGTGGAACTCGTAGGGATGCGGTCGCAGCGCCATCGGGTCGAGTTCCTCCGTCCGCTTCCAGTCGATCCACGCCTGGATCAGCTCGTCGGAGAACACCCCTCCGGCGGTGAGGAACTCGTGATCGGCCTGGAGCGCGTCCACCGACTCGCCCAGCGTACCCGGAACCTTGGGGATCGAGCCCAGCTCTTCGTCACCCATCTCGTAGATGTTCTTGTCCAGCGGCGTCGGCGCAGCGAGGTTGCTTTGAATCCCGTCGACCATGGCCATGAGCATCGCCGGCCAGAGCAGGTACCCGTTGGCGGTCGGGTCGGGGCAGCGGAACTCGACGCGCTTGGCCTTGGGGTTCCCGGAGTACATGGGGATGCGGCACGCGGCCGAGCGGTTGCGTGCCGACAGCGCCAGGTTGACCGGCGCCTCGAAGCCCGGGACCAGACGCCGGTAACTGTTGGTCGTCGGGGCGCCGAAGGCGAGAATCGCCGGGGCGTGCTTGAGAATCCCGGCGATGCCCTTCATCGCCAGCTCGCTCATCCCGGCGTACCCCGGACCGGCCATGATCGGCTCGCCGTCCTTCCACAGGGAGATGTGACTGTGCATCCCCGAGCCGTTGTCGTCGAACACGGGCTTGGGCATGAACGTGACGCTCTTTCCGGCGCGGCGGGCGACGTTCTTGATGATGTATTTGTACCACATGAACTGGTCGCACATCTTCGTCAGCTCGCAGTACTTCATGTCGATCTCGGCCTGACCGGCCGTGGCGACCTCGTGGTGATGGGCCTCGATCTCGATGCCCATGCCCATCATGGCGTAGACCATCTCGCCGCGCAGGTCGTGGTACGTGTCGGTGGGGCTGACGGGGAAGTACCCGCCCTTGTAACTGGGCTTATACCCGAGGTTCGGCTCTTCGAACCGCGCGGTGTTCCACGAGCCCTCCACCGAGTCGATCGCGTAGTACCCGGTGTGCTCGTTCTGCTCGTAGCGGACCTCGTCGAAGATGAAGAACTCCGGCTCGGGTCCGATGAAGCACGCGTCGGCGATACCGGTCGACTTGAGGTACTCCACGGCCTTCCTGGCCGTCGTCCGGGGGCACTTGTCGTACAGATCGCCGGTTTCCGGGTCCACGATGTCGGCGATGACGCTGACGGTGGGCCTGTCGAAGAACGGGTCCATCTGCGCCGTCGTCGGGTCGCACACGGCCAGCATGTCCGACTGGTGAATCTCCTGCCAACCGCGGATGGACGAGCCGTCGAAGCCCAGCCCCTCCTCGAAGACGCTCTCGTCGACCGTGGCGAGGGGGTAGGAGCAGTGCTGCCACGTGCCAAGCATGTCCACGAACTTCAGGTCCATCATCTCGACGCCGTTTTTCCTGGCGAACTCGAAAAACTCCTTGGGGCTCATCGTTACCTTCCTCTATGCCGCGGTTGTTTCTCGTCCCTTGGCGCCAGTCGTCCACCGCGTTGGGCCGACCCGACGCGCCGTCAGCAGGCCTTATAGCATGCAGCGTGCCACGGCCGTTCGTTTGCGCATCTTGCGCTCTTTCGCACCCTTACGAAATCAACTCTCACGGCGCCACGAGGCCGAATCCGACGACATTGTCGCGATCGGCCTGATGCGCCGACAATTATGTCGCGCCGAACGACACAACGCCGTCCGGGCGATCCGTCCAGTGGGCGACGTTGTCCAGCACCACCGCCGAGTCGTCGTACGCCTCGCGGAGCATCTTGTGGTACCCGCACTCCTCGGCGGAGCGCAACTGCCCGCGCGGGTGCGCCGCGGCGTAGTCCCGCCAGGCGTCGGCGCTCACCACGTCGCTGACCGCCTCGGCGACCACGTCGGTCGTGCCCGATCCCTCGTCGAACTGCTGCTTGTCCCGCCAGACGATCTCCGCGGGCAGCAGGTCGCTGCACGCGAGCCGCAGGACGTACTTCTCCACCGGGCGGCGCCCTCGGCGGCGGCGCAGCTTCAGCGCCGCGGGGATCGTCTGCGCCAGCTCGATCAGTTCCGTGTCCAGGAACGGAACGCGCGCCTCCAGCGAGTGCGCCATGGTCAGGCGGTCCACCCGTTGAAGGTTCACGTTGTGCAGCGACGCCACCGACCGTCGCAACTCGTCGTGCAGCGCCTGCTCGTCGTCGGCGTTCATGCCCTTGTAGTACGTGTACCCGGCGAACAACTCGTCCGCCCCCTCGCCGGTGAGGACGACCTTGACGTGCTCGGCCGCCAGGCGCGACGTGAAGTAGCACGGAATGGCGCTGCGCACAAGGTCCTGGTCATACGATTCCAGGTGGTAGACGATCTCGGGCAGCTTGGCGCGGATCTCGCCCGGCGTCATGACGTATTCGTGGTGGATGGTGCCAAGGTGGTCGGCGACGAGGCGTGCGGCCCGCAGATCGTTGCTGCCTTCCATCCCGACCGAGAACGTGTGCAGCTCGTCGACGTGGCGGCGGACCATCGCCGCCAGGATCGAGCTGTCCAGTCCGCCGGACAGGAACGCCCCGACCGGCACGTCGCTCATCATGCGCTTGGCGACGGCGCGCTGCAGCGCGTCGCGCAGGCGCCGGCAGTGCTCGTCCCGGCAGACGTGCTCGGGATGGCGGTCGGGTACGTCGTAGAATCGCCCCGTTCCCAGGCGCGTGTGGAACCACGTGCCCGCGGGGAACTCCTCGACCTTCTCTGCCTTGCCGACCAGGGCCTTGAGCTCCGAGGCGAACACCAGCGCGTCGCCCTTGGATCCGACGTAGAGCGGTTTGATGCCGATCGGGTCCCGGGCGAGGTACAGGTCCTTCCCGTCGGCAATCGCCAGGGCGAACATGCCGTCCAGACGGGCGGCGGTCCGCTCGGCGAGCCCGTCGTAAAGGTGCAGGGCCGATTCCGTGTCACT
>JBMCUM010000042.1:0-10980 GCA_048622595.1 Planctomycetota bacterium
GAGGTACTCCAGCCCCTTGCGAACGGCGGCGTCGATCCGCTCGCGGGACGGGGCCTCGGCGCGCGGCCCGGCCGCGACCGCCGCGGCCGCGCAGCACACGACTGCGGCGCTGGTGGCGGCGCGAAGCATGATCGGCCTCTGCTTGACCGTGCGAGCGTCCATGAAGATTCGTCCCGCCTAATGCTACAACGCCGCGGCGCCGTTGCAACGCACACGCTGCTGTGGAGACGCGCCGGTGATGCGAATGCCCCGAAGCGCAGCCGGTCGGGGCAACGCCACCCGGGCGCGCCCGGCCTTTGTCGTCCACCGGACGGCCCCCGTGACTTACTGTTCGTCGATGAGACGCTCGGCGAGCCGTTCGGCCTCGTTGCGGGTGCGGATCTCCTCGTCGAGCTGGGCGTCGTAGAGGCGCCGCAGCACGCGCCCCAGGCGCGGGCCCTGGCGCATGCCCAGCCGCTTCAGGTCGTCGCCGGTCAGCAGAGGTGGCGGGGCGACGCGGTCGGGCGGAACGGCGTTGGCGCGGCGGGCGATGCGTCGGCAGCGCGCTTCGCCGCCGGTGGCGCGGCGCTCCTCGAACCGCCACAGGCGGCGGAGATCGTCGAACCGCTCGTGGGCCATCAGGCGCTTGAACGCGCACAGCGGCAGCTCGGCGGCGCGGCGCCAGTCGTCGAGCCGCCCGGCCAGCCAGCACAGCGCGTCGCGCAGCTCGTTGGACGCGCCCCAGCGGCGCAGCACGCGGCGGATGTCCCGTGGCGACAGGTCGCATAGCAGCGCCGCCAGCGCCAGCGCGGGGTCGCGCCGCCCGGCGACGAAGCGCACCCGCTCGACCGCGACCGGCCAGGCGGGCCGGGACGCGGCGAACAGCTCGCCCAGCACCTGCGGCGCCAGGCGCAGCTCGTCAAGCGTCTCGAGCGCCTCGCCCGCCGAGGGCGCCGCCAGCATCTTCCACAGCTCCTCGAAGACCCGCTCGCCGCTGATGGAGGCGATGCCGGGGGCGTGGCGGCGGACGGCGGCGGCGGTGTCCGCGTCGATGGCGAAGCCGAGGGCGACGGCGAACCGCACCGCCCGGAGCATCCGCAGGTAGTCCTCGGCGAAGCGCTCGTCGGGCGAGCCGATGGTGCGGATGACGCGCCGGGCAAGGTCCTCCCTCCCGCCGACGCAGTCGATGACCCGCTCGTCTAGCGGGTCGTAGAACATCCCGTTGACGGTGAAGTCGCGGCGCAGGGCGTCCTCGCGCGGCGAGCCGTAGCGGACGGCGTCGGGGCGGCGCCCGTCCGAGTAGGACACGTCGCTGCGGAACGTGGTCACCTCGACGCGCCGTCCGCGGTGGATCACCATCGCCACGCCGAACTTGGCCCCGACCAGCAGGACGTGGTCGAACAGGCGGCGAACCTGGGTCGGCGTGGCGTCGGTGGCGACGTCGTAGTCATAGCTGCGCCGCCCCAGCAGCATGTCGCGGACGCACCCGCCGGCCAGCAACGCCTCGAAGCCCGCCTTCCGCAGGCGGCGGACGACCCACAGGGCGGTGGATTTCGTGGCGGGCTTGGCCATGCGGACATGATACCCCCACTTCGCGCGGCCGTGAACTCGTCGACTCGTTGATTCGCTAACTTGAAGGCAACGTCGACCGGTTGATCGACCAGTCATCGAGTTCTCGAGTCAATGAGTCGTACGGCGAGCGACTTGTTTGCTCGTATCGGCTAACCGGGCTGCGGGAGCAACGCAGTCGCTCGCCCTACAGGATCTTGAGATGGAATCCGCCGTCGACGTTGATGACCTCGCCGGTGGAGAACTTCAGGTCGCCGCGGGCGCAGCAGGCCGCCGCCGAGGCCACGTCCGCCGGCGTGCCCCAGCGGCGGATGGGCGTGAGTCCCTCGCCGATGAGCTGGTCGTACTTGTCCTTGACGGCGGCCGTCATGTCCGTGGCGATGATGCCCGGCCGCAGCTCGTAGACGCCGATGCCGTCGGCGGCGAGACGCGCTGCGTAGAGCTTGGTGGCCATGGACACCCCTGCCTTGGACAGGCAGTACTCCCCGCGCAAGGGGCTCGGCGCGTAGGCGCTGCACGAGGAGACGTTGATGATGCACATCCAGTCGTCGGGTCGGTCGGCCTGCTGGCGGAGCATCCAGTTGGCCGCCGCCTGGGTCAGGAAGTACGGGCCCTTGAGGTTGATGCCCATGACGCGGTCGTAGCTGTCCTCGCCCGCCTCGAGCAGGTCGGCGCGGACCTTGGGCGCGACGCCCGCGTTGTTGACCAACACGTCGAGGCGCCCGAACGCCGCGTCGACCTGCTGCAGGGCCGCGGCGCGATCCTCGCCGCGCGTGATGTCGCCTTGGACGCCCAGGCCGGCGCGCCCGGCGCGCTCGACGGCGGCGACGGTCTCGCCCGCATCGAGCACGTCGAAGACGGTCACGTCGAAGCCCTCGCCGGCCAGGGCCTGTGCGATGGCGGCGCCGATTCCTCGCGCCGCCCCGGTCACCAGTGCAACGGGTGCGTCGGTCATGATGGTTCCTCGGATGTCCAGGATTGCGCGTCGGTCCCTGCCTCGTCCGCGGCGCCGGACGCAGCCGCCTCACGCAGGCCTCGCCCCAGGCGCCACAGCAACCAGCCGAAGTAGCCGAACAGGCACGCCAGGAAGCCGGCCGAGACGCCCAGGTCAAGCGGCGCGGGCGCCACGTGGGGGCGGGTGAATGCGGCCTGCAACTTCCGGACGGTCCCGGACACGGCCGCCTGCCAGTGGGATCCCAGCGACAGGGCCCCGAAGACCGCAAGCACCGTCACGACCCACAGCACGACGGTCAGGTTCTTCCGCAGTGTCACGTCGCCCAGTCGGCGGGCCAACTCGCGCGAGTACCACAGCGCGACCAGGGCGCACAAGGCCCCGCCCAGGTTGGCGGCGAGCACGGCACCGGCGAGGTGATAGGGGTCCATCCCGGCGATGTGAGGCAGCGCGCCGCCGACGGACAGGACGAGATACCAGTGCGCCAGACCCAGCAGCGCGCCGATGCGCACCATCCACCGCCGCAGCCGCAGCCACGCGAGGTTGTGCGGCTCACCGCAGGTCAGAAGCCAGGCGCAAACCGCCGCCGCCGCGGCAAGGATGGGCTCGATGCCGAACGCCACGGCGGGATGCGCGATGCCGAGCAGCCACTCCGCCACGGCGCCGCCCAGCGACAGGGGCAGGATCGCCAGCGTGGCGTAGGCGCCCGCGGCAAGGCGGCGCAGCCAGGCGGCGGCCTGGTCCGCCCCGACGGCGGGCATGGGGCTGAGCGGGTCGAACTCGTCGGGCGCCCAGATGCGGGATTCGTCCGGCGCCTCGCTGCGCAGGCGGGCGGACGGATCGGAGCTGTCGCCGAACAGGCCTGTCATGGGCGTGGATTATCGCCACCGCCCGCGCCGGCGTCAAAGCCGCGGTGCGTCGCGCTCAGCCCGTGAAGCGTCGCAGAAGCAGGCAGGCGTTGTGCCCGCCGAAGCCGAAGCTGTTGGACAGCGCCACGTCGACCTGCTGCCGGCGGGGCGTCCGCGGGACGTAGTCCAGGTCGCAGCGCTCGTCCGGCTCGTCGTGGTTCAACGTCGCCGGAAGCACCCCGTCGTACAGCGTCCGCGTCGTGGCGACGACCTCCACCCCGGCCGAGGCGCCCAGCAGGTGCCCGGTGGAGCTCTTGGTGGACGACACGGCCAGCTTGTAGGCATGGTCGCCGAAGGATTTCTTCAGCGCCACGGTCTCGGCCACGTCGCCCAGCACGGTGCTGGTTCCGTGGGCGTTGACGTACTCGACCTGCTCGGGGGCGATTCCGGCATCGGACAGGGCGTGGTTGATCGCCAGCCGCGCCCCTTCGCCCTCGGGGTCCGGCGCTGAGATGTGGTACCCGTCGCCGCTGCAGCCGTACCCGATCAGCTCGGCGTAGATCCTCGCGCCGCGCTTCCGGGCACGGTCCAGCGCCTCGATGACGATCACGCCGGCGCCCTCGCTGAGCAGGAACCCGTCGCGACCCTTGTCCCACGGGCGGCTGGCGGCGGCGGGGTCGTCATTCCGCGTCGACAGGCCCTTCAGGGCGCAGAAGCTCGCCAGCCCGATGGGGGTCAAAGCGGCCTCGGAGCCGCCGGTGATCATCACGTCGGCCTCGTCGCGCTGAATCAGGCGCATCGCCTCGCCGATGGCGTTTCCGGCCGAGGCGCACGCCGTCGCCGTCGCCGAGTTGGGCCCGCGGAGCTGCCAGATGATGGAGATGTTCCCGCTGGCGGCGTTGACCATCAGCTTGGGGACGGTAAAGGGGCTGACGAACCGCGCGCCCTTGTTGAGCAGGCGCAGGTGCTGGTTTTCCAGTTCCTCCAGTCCGCCGATACCGCTTCCGACCAGCACGCCGCAGCGGCTGCGGTTGGCGTCGGTGAATTCCACGCCGCTGTCGCGGACGGCCTCGACGGCGGAACTGACGGCGAACTGGGCGAACCGGTCCATGCGCTTGTTCTCGCGGGACTCGATCATGTCGGCGGGAACGCCCGTCCAGTTTTGCACCTCCCCGCCGATCTGCGAGGTGTACGGACTGGCGTCGAAGCGCGCAATGGGGCGGATCCCGCTCTTGCAGGACAGCAGATTGTCCCAGAATTCCTCGACACAGTGCCCCAGGGGGTTCACCGTGCCCAGGCCGGTGACGACCACGCGGCGGCGTTCGGACATCGAGACGACCTCGCCCTCAGCCCTTGTTGGCGTGCTCTTTGATGTAGTCGATCGCCTGCCCGACGGTCTGGATCTTCTCGGCCTCTTCGTCCGGGATGCTCAGCTCGAATTCATCCTCGAACTCCATGACCAGCTCGACCGTGTCCAGCGAGTCGGCGTTCAGGTCGTTGACGAACGAGGTCTCGCGGGTGATCTCGCTTTTGTCCACGCCCATCTGCTCGGCGACGATCTCGATGACCTTCTGTTCTGTTTCGTCTGCCACTTGGCACTCTCCAACCAGGAATCCGTGTATTGCCTCGAACCCACCGGCCCGCCGCGTCCGCACGCCGGCGACGGGTCGCGGTACTATATCCATCCGCATGGGGGCGTGCAACACCGCTTCGCCCGCACTACGTGTGCATCCCGCCGTCCACGCTGAGCACCTGCGCCGTGATGTACGCCGAGGCGTCCGACGCCAGGAACCCCACCGCCCGGGCGACGTCCTCCGGCTCGCCCATCCGCTTCAGCGGGATCAGCGACAGCGCCACGTCCTTGGCCTGCTGGGGCAGCGCGTCGGTCATCTCCGTCCGGATGAACCCCGGCGCCACCGCGTTGCAGCGCACGTTCTTGGACGCCAGCTCCTTCGCCGTCGTCTTCGTCAGCCCGACCATCCCCGCCTTGCTGGCCGCGTAGTTCGCCTGCCCGCGGTTGCCCTCGAGACCGGAGTAGCTGGCCATGTTGATGATCGACCCGCTCCGCCCGCGGAGCATGTGCTTCGCCGCCGCCCGCGTGCCGATGAACGCGCTGGTCAGGTTGACCTTCAGCACCGCCTCCCAGTCGGCGTCCTCCATCCGCATCAGCAGCCCGTCCCGCGTGATGCCCGCGTTGTTGACCAGCACGTCCAGGCGCCCGTACGTCTCGGCCACATCGTCGACCAGCGCGGTGAACCCCTCGCTGTCGGTGACGTCCATGGCGCGGCAGTCGAGCTTCTCGCCGGGCGCGTCCAACGCCGCGGGCAGCTCGGCGAGCAGATCCTCTTTGAGGTCCACGGCCACGACGGTCATGCCCATGGACAGCAGCTCGCGGGCGACCTCGCGTCCGATGCCTCGCGCGGCTCCGGTGACGATCGCGACTTTCTCGTTGTCAGCCATCTTGTCGGTCTTCCGTTGTGTCCCTGCGCGAGCCGCGTCGACCCACGCCGGCGGACCCGCGCGGCGTCATTCCGTTTGCAGCTTCTCTACCGCATCGAGGCAGTTGACGCAAGTGCAGTCGGCTTTTCTGTCGATCCGGCGCAGCAGCCCGCGGAGAACCTTGCCCGGACCGATCTCATAGAACCGACGGGCGCCTTGCCCGAGGGCGTACTCCATTGACTCTTGCCAGCGGATCGGCGAGGTCAACTGCCTCAGCAGCTTGTCGGGGACCTCGACGGCGCCGGCGTACGGGCGGGCGTCGACGTTGGCGATCACCTCCACCTCGTCGGAGGCGAACTGCTGGGTCGGCTCGGGCGTGGCGGACTGGTCGCGGCCCGGCGCGGCGTCGGGCGACCGCGGCGGGCGGAAACTCGCCGCGGCCAGGGCGCCGGCCAGCTCGTCGGCTGCCGGGGACATGAAGCTGCTGTGGAACGCCCCGGCGACGTCCAGCATCTTGGCGCCTTTGGCGCCGAACCGCTCGCTGCGTGCAGCGGCGCGCTCGCAGGCGGACCGGTGCCCGGACAACACCACCTGCCCGGGACAGTTGAAGTTCGCGCAGGTCAGCTCCTCGCCTTCGGCGGCGTCCCGGCAGAGCTGCTGGGCCTGGGCTTCGTCCAGGCCCATCACGGCGACCATGCCGCTGGGCGAGGCGGTCGCGGCGCGCTGCATCGCCCGCCCGCGCAGGGTCACCAGTTTCAGCGCCTCGTCGAAGTCGATCATCCCCGACGCGAACAGGGCCGTGTATTCGCCCAAGCTCAGTCCCGCCGCCCACCTCGGCCGCAGGGTCGCGGCCGCGTCGGGCCCGAGCAGCCCGCCCAGCGATGCCAGCATCGCCGCCGAGACGGTGAAGATCGCCGGTTGGGCGACGTCGGTGCGAGAGAGCTCATCGACCGGGCCTTCGAAGCACAGTCTGGTCAGTTCCATCCCGGTGATGCGCTCGGCGCGGTCGAAGACCGCGCGGGCAGGGGTGATCGCCTCGTAGACGTCCCGTCCCATGCCCACGTGCTGGGCGCCCTGCCCGGGGAACAGCATCGCGATGTCGGTCGGTGTCTGTGTCATAGCGTCAGGACGGTTCCCGCCCACGTCAGCCCGGCGCCGAAGGCCACCAGAAGCAGCGTCGAGCCCTCGGCGATGCTCCCGTCGCGCAGGGCATCGCCCATCGCCAGCGGGATCGATGCGGCCGAGGTGTTCCCGTATCGGTCGATGTTCACGTAAACCTTGTCCATGGGGAAGCCGCACTTGGCCGTGGCGGACTTGATGATGCGGATGTTGACCTGGTGGGGGATGACCATGTCCACGTCGCTCGGCGCCAGCCCGCAGGTATCCATGCAGTCGCTCAGCAGCCACTGCATCTTGTCCACGGCGAACTTGTACACGTCGCGCCCGCGCATCTTGAGGAAATGCGCGCGAGCGTCGACGGTCTCGTGCGTCGCCGGATTGCGCGACCCGCCGGCCGGGACGTGGATGAAGTCCCAGCCCGTCCCGTCGGCCTGCATGACCGAGTAGCGGATCCCGCGCCCGGGCTCGTCGGTCGGGCCCAGAACGACCGCTCCGGCGCCGTCGCCGAAGATCACGCAACTCGACCGGTCGGCGTAATCGGTGAACCGGCTGAGCGTCTCGGCCCCGAGCACCAGGATGTTGCGGTACGTTCCGGTCTCGATGAACTTGCTGGCGACCGACAGCCCGTAGAGGAAGCCGCTGCACGCGGCCGACAGGTCAAACGCCGCCACGTCCGCGGCGCCCAGCTCCTCCTGGATGAAGCAGGCGGTCGACGGGCACGTCATGTCCGGCGTGATCGTCGCGCAGATGATCAGGTCCAGATCCGTCGCGTCCAGCCCGGCGTTGCCCAGCGCCTGTCGGGACGCCTCGGCCGCCAGCGTGGCCGTCGTCTCGCCCTCGACGGCGATGTGCCGTGTCTTGATCCCCGTACGCTGGGTGATCCACTCGTCCGAAGTCTCGACGATCCGCTCGAAATCCGCGTTGGTCATGACCCGCTCGGGCAGGGCGATGCCCAACCCGCTCACGGCCGCGCGCACGTTCCGGCTCATTGGGCTGATCCTTGCCCCGTGGCGAGCAGCTCGACGATCCGCTGGTTGACGCCGCCGCTGGCGAAGTTGATGGCGACGCGGACGGCGTTCATGATGCCCCGCTCATTGCTGGCGCCGTGGGCGATGATGCAGATGCCCGCCACCCCCAGCAGCGGCGCGCCGCCGTACTCGTTGAAGTCGTACTTGGCGAGCATGTCCCGGGCGGCGGCGCGGATCATCTCCACGTGGTCCGGCATCGACGCGGTCAACTCGCTGAGGATCGCCTCGATGATGCTCTCGGCCATGCCTTCCATCAGCTTCAGCACGACGTTTCCCACAAAGCCCTCGCAGGCGAGCACGTCGCAGACGCCGCCGAACAGGTCGCGGCTCTCGACGTTTCCGACGAAGTGGATGTGGGGACTGTCGCGGAGCATCTCGTGGGCACCGCGGACGAGCTCGTTGCCCTTGGCGTCCTCCTGCCCGATGCTCAACAGCCCCACCCGCGGGCTGGAGATTCCGGCGACGGCCTTGACGTACTCCGACGCCATCACGCCGTACTGGTGCAGGTGCTGCGGGCGGCAGTTGACGTTGGCGCCGACGTCGCAGACGGCGACCGGTCCGCGGTAGGTGGGTGTGATGATCGCGATCCCCGGGCGGTGCACGCCCCGCAGACGACGCAGGCGCATCTGCGCCGCGGCCACGAAGGCGCCCGTGTTGCCCGCCGAGATGCACGCGTCCAGCTCGCCGTCGCGGTGCATCTCGGTCATGACGGCCACGGAGCTTCCGGGACGGGCGCGGAGCGTCTCGACGGGCAGCTCGTTCATGCCGATTACGTCGGGGGCGTGGCGGATCTCGATGAAACGCTGCCAGTCGCCAACGTCGGCGAGCTGGTCTCGGATCGCCTCCTCGCGACCGATGAGCACGATGCGGTCATCGGCGCCGAGCAGGTCTCGCGCCGCCACGGCGCCGCCCACCTGGGGCGCGGGCGCCTGGTCGCCCCCCATCGCGTCGATGCCCACCCGCATGCGTCAGGCCTCCTCTTGGTCGACCTTGACGCTCAGTCCGGGACGGACGTACCCGCAGTTGTCGCAGGCGGTGTGCGGAAGCCGCGGCGAGTTGCACCGCGGACAGTCCGTATAGTTCACCGCGCGCATCCCATGGTGTGCGCGGCGCTTGCGCGTGCGGCTGCGCGAAGTCTTCTGCTTGGGAACCATCGTCTCAATACCTCGTCGCGGCATGGTCCTGCACCGGCCCCGCAGGCCGCGTAACTCCGGGGACCGCCTGGATTCAGCGAAACCTAGAAGCGCCTGTGGCGCTTGTCAACGATAAACACGTTCTGCGCGCGACCCTTGAGCGTGTTGACACGCGGGCGGGTCGCCCCGCCGGGCGGACTAGCCGAGCTTCTCGGCCGCCAGCTCGCCGGCGCGGGTCAGGGCGTCCGGGAGCTTGTCGGGCTGCTTTCCTCCGGCCTGGGCGAGGTGGGGCTTGCCCCCGCCGCCACCGCCGACGACCTCCGCGGCGGCGCGGACCCATTCGTCCGCGCGCAGCGTGCCCGAGGCGGCCAGCGACTCCTCGACCATCGCCACAAGCATCACCTTCTTGCCGTCCGTCCCGCCGACCATCACCGCCGCGGCGCCCTTCTGGCGCTGCTGGTCGCACAGCTTGCGTGCGGCGGCTTGGTCGCAGTGGTCGACGCGCCCCACGCGGACTTCGCCTTGCGGCGCGGTCGCGGCGACCTCGGGCGTGAACTCGGTTGCGGCTGTTTCGGTCGTCGGTCCGGTCTTGCGGAGTTGCTTGAGCTCCTTCTGCATCGTCGTGATTCGATCGGCGAGCTGCTCCGGCGCCGTGCGGAGCGCGTGCGAGGCCGCCCGCAGGGCCCGCTCGGTCTGGCGGACATGCTCCAGCGCCGCCCGTCCCGTCGCCGCCGTGACGCGCCGCACGCCCTTGGCGACTGATTCCTGCGAGATCAGCTTGAACAGCCCGATCTGCGCCGTGCGGTCCACGTGGATCCCGCCGCAGAACTCCACCGGCGTGTGGCGCCCCGCCTGTTCGGGATCCTCGGTTCCTACGGCCAGCACGCGGACCGGGTCGGGGTACTTCTCGCCGAACACCGCTCGCACGCCGGGGATCTTGCGGGCCCGGTTCAGCGGCATCGCCTGGGCGAAGACCGGCTCGTCGGCCAGGATCCGCTCGTTTACAAGCGTCTCGACGCGCTCGAGCTCCTCCTCGCTCAGCGCCTGGGCGTGCGTGAAGTCGAACCGCAGACGATCCGGCGCGACGACGCTTCCGGCCTGGGCCACGTGGTCGCCGAGCACCTCCCGCAGCGCCCAGTTGAGCAGGTGCGTCGCCGTGTGGTTCCGCATCGTGTCCCGCCGCGAGGGGTCCACCTCGCAACGAACCGTCCGCCCGACATGAAGCGTGCCGGACTCGACCTCGCCGACGTGCAGCACGGCCGAGCCCGCCGGCTGGGTGTCCCGCACGGCGAACACGGCGTCGTCCGCGCGCAGGTGCCCGGCATCGCCGACCTGCCCGCCTTGCTCGGCGTAGAAGTTCGTCCGGTCCAGCACCACCGCCGCCTCGTCGCCGACCTCCAGCGTCCCGGCGGTTTCCCCTGTAGCGAGGGCATCCTGCCCTCGTGTACCGCGGGCGTCACGCCCGCCAGGACCCTCGCCGATGAACTCGCCGTCGCGCACCCAGCCCAGCACAGTCGCCTCGATGGGTTCCATCGAGTACTTGGCGCCGTCGTCGGTTTCGGGCAGGTCGGGCAGCTCGGCCGCCTTGAACGTGTCCTCGCCGCTGCTCAGCTCGCGGTGGCGCGCCATCGCCGCGTCGAAACCGGCCATGTCCACATTGAAGCCCCATTCTCGGGCCATCAACTGCGTCAGATCCACGGGGAAGCCATAGGTGGCGTAGAGGTCGAAGGCGACCTCGCCGGGAAAGATGCGGGACGGTTGTGGCAGTGGTTTGCTCCCCTTGACGACCCTTGCCCCGCGAAGCTTTTGTCTCTCCTTCTCGAACAACTCGATACCGCGATCCAGCGTCCGGCCGAAGGATTCCTCCTCCTCGCGGACGGTCTCGATGACGTACTCGGCCCGGTCGGCCAGCT
>JBMCUM010000043.1:0-10932 GCA_048622595.1 Planctomycetota bacterium
CGAGGCGACCGACCCGGTCAAACGCGCCGTGGGGACCAACTGCGACATGTGGGAACACGACAGCCGGATGGAAAAGCTCGAGTGAGACAACGCTGCGCACGACCGTCAGCGCCCCACGAGGAACGTATGACGGACGCCGATCCGGAAACGCCGAAGGTCGTCGCCATCGCCGACGGGTTCGGCGTGCGCCAGGAGGTGGACAACTGCACCTGGATCGACCTGGGCGACCAGGCCGTCGTCGTCGATGCCCTGGAGCACCGGGACAAGGCCGACGACGTCGTCGCCGCCATCCGCGACGGGCTCGGCGAGACCCCCGTTCGCTATGTGCTCAACACCCACACGCATTACGACCACATCGCGCTGAACCCGGTCTTTCAGGAGCGTTTCGGCGCCGAGATCATCAATCACGAGACGGCCGACATCCCCGCGGACGGACTGACGTTCCGCGGTTCGAGACGCTCGATCCGGATGATCCCCGTGGGCGGCTGCCACACCGAGGGCGACTGCGTCGTGTGGGTCCGGTCCGAGCGCGCCCTGCTGACGGGCGACCTGTTCGGCTGGGGAATGCTGCCGGTGACCGAGCCGCTGACCGAAGAGCTTGCCCAGCGGGTCGAGAATGCCTGTCGGCGCCTGATCGCCTTCCAGCCCGAGACGGTCATCCCCGGGCACGGGCCCCTGGCGACCGGTGAGCACCTCGAGCGGTGGCTGACGTACTTCCATGAGTTGATCGACCGGATCGCCGAAAGCTGCCGGCGCGGCCGGCCGGACAAGGAGATCCTCGCGGCCGCCAGGCCGCCGGCCGATATGCGCGACTGGTGGCGGTTCACCGACTGGAAGCACGACCGCAACGTGCGGATCGTGCTGCGGGCGGTCCGGCGCAACGGGCTGGGCGGCTGAGCGGACCCGCCGCGGCGGAGGCGGGCATGGACACGGGCGACATTTTCGCGGACATCCCCGCCGAACTTCCCGACGAGGATGCGCGGGAGCTTCTGGCGGCGGGCGCGGCGCGCGTCGAGCGGATCGTATCGCGCGGGCACGCCTCGCCGCCGGGGTTCTGGTACGACCAGGACGAGCACGAGTGGGTCCTTTTGCTGTCGGGCGGGGCGGAGTTGGAGTTCGCCGACGGCGGCACGGTCGTCCTGACGCCGGGGGACTGGTTGAACATCCCCGCCGGGACGCGTCACCGCGTCCTCTGGACCGACGAGCAGCAGGACACGGTCTGGCGCTGGCGATCTTCTACCACCCGCGATCGGACACGGCGTAGTGCACGCAGACGAGGTACAGCCCGTCCGGCGGGGCGGTGGGCCCAGCGTCGCGCCGGTCGCACGTGGTCAGAATGCGGTCGACGCGTTCGGGGCCCCAGCGCCCGCGACCGATCTCGACCAGTGTCCCGGTGATGATGCGGACCATCTTGTAGAGGAACCCGTCGCCCTGGACCGTGATGTGCACCTCGTCGTCCGTTTCGCTCACGTCACAGCGACGGACGGTCCGCACGCTCGTCAGACGGGCGTCCGCCGAGGCCGCGAAGCCGGCGAAGTCGTGCGTTCCCGTCAGGCGCCTCGCCGCGGCGTCCATCGCCGTCACGTCCAGCGGACGGAAGAAGTGGTAAACCTCCCCGGCGCCCATGACGTCCCGAAGCGGCGCCACGCGAATGCGGTAGCGGTAGGTCTTTCCCACGGCCGATCGCGACGCGTGGAAGGCGCGGCCTACCTCGGTCGCCGACCGGATAGCGATGTCATTGGGAAGCTTGGAGTTCATCGCCCTGCGCAGGCCTGCCAGCGGGATCGACGCGTTGGAGGTGCGGAAATTGGCGACCTGCCCGGCGGCGTGGACTCCGGCGTCGGTCCGCCCGGCGCCGAACACCGTCACCGGGTGCCCGACGACGCGCCCGGCCGCATCCTCCACGCATTGCTGCACCGTCGGCAGATGGTCCTCCTGCCGCTGCCAGCCGTGGTAGCCCGTCCCGTTGTAGGCGATGACGAGCTTGACGTTTCTGTTTCGGGCGCCTGCGTCCATGGCCGCCCATTGTGCCATCCCCACGCCTCGCGGCAAGGCCCGCGCGCAACGCGGCTGTACCGGAAGCGGTGCGGCGGGCGTCGTGGGCGAAGCGGTCGGCATTGTGCCGCCCCGGGCGGGTCGATATAATTCAAGACTGTCACGGCCTTCACCGATTTCACAGATTAGGCCGCGACTCTACCGGCCGTGATGTGACCCGGCGCGGCCGGACAGCCCCTTTATGGTGCGAACGGAGACATCCACCGAACCGATGACGGAGGCGGCGTCGGGCTCGACCGGTCGTCTGACCTGGCTGGAACGAGTGCTGCTGCGCCATCGACTGGTCAGTCACATCTGCATCCACGCGGTGCTGTTCGCGGCGGCGTTGGTGCTGGCGTTCCTGGTGCGGTTCGACGCGGGCGTTCCCGGGCGCAGCGGACAGAACTGGTTCTATGCCCAGTTCCTGGCGCTGCTGCCGGTCTTCGTGATCGTCAAACTCATCATCTTCGGACAGATGAAGCTCTTCCGCGGCGGCTGGCAGTACTCGAGCATCCGCGACGTGGCCAATATCGTCTTGGCGTCCTGGATATTCCTGGCCGTGATTTTCTCGCTGCTGCTGGTCTTCCGCTATCTGCCGGAATGGACGCATCGCCGCGTGCCCGTCCTCGGGCCTTACTTCAAGAAGTACCCCGAGGGCGTGCTGGTTCTGGATTTCTTCGCCACGGTGTTCCTGGTGTGCTCGGCGCGTCTGGGCTTTCGCATCTACCGCGAGGAGCTGCGGCCGGTCTCCGGCGAGGGGCTCACGCGCGTGCTGGTGGTGGGGGCGGGCAACGCCGCCGAGGCCATCATCCGCGAGATCAACCGGATGCGGGTGGATCGCTATCGCGTGGTGGGCATCGTCGACGACGACCCGGGCAAGCAGGCGCTGATCCTGCACGGGGTTCCGGTGGTGGGCACGACCGAGGACATCCCGCGGGTCTGCGAGGAGCAGGGGGTCGACGAGATCATCATCGCGATTCCCTCGGCCACGCGCAAGCAGCTCCAGCGCGTCATCGACCTGTGCAGCGGGACGAAGCTGAAGTTCCAGTCGCTTCCCGGCGTGGGCGACCTGATCGACGGGCGGGTGACCGTCTCGCAGATACGGCGCGTGGACATCAACGACCTGCTCGGGCGCGACGTGGTGGAGCTGGACTGGGATGCGATCGGGCGGTTCCTGCGGGGTCGCCGCGTGCTGATCACCGGCGCCGGCGGGAGCATCGGGTCCGAGATGTGCCGCCAGGTCGCACAGCACGACCCGACCAAGCTCGCCCTGGTCGAGCAGGCAGAGACGCCCCTGTTCGACATCGACAACGAGCTTGGTCAATCCCACCCGGACCTGGACCGCGTCGCCATCGTTTGCGACATCTATGACCGGGACCGCGTCTTCGAGGTCTGGGACGAGCAGCGCCCCGAGGTGGTGATTCACGCGGCCGCTCACAAGCATGTGCCGTTGATGGAGCAGAACCCCTGCGAGGCGATCAAGAACAACATCCTCGGCTCGAAGAACGCCGCCGACGCCTCGTGCGCATACGACACGGCGGAGTTCGTGATGATCTCGACGGACAAGGCGGTCAACCCCTCGTCGGTCATGGGCGCGTCGAAGCGGGTCGCGGAGATATACACGCAGTCGCTCAACGGGCGGGCGGGCTGCGCGACGCAGTTCAAGGCGGTCCGGTTCGGAAACGTGCTGGGCTCCAGCGGGTCGGTGGTGCCGACCTTCCGCCGGCAGATCGCCGCCGGCGGGCCGGTGACGGTCACCCACCCGGAGATGACGCGGTACTTCATGACGATTCCCGAGGCGGCCCAGCTCGTGCTTCAGGCCGCCGCGACCGGCGCCGGCGGGCAGATCTTCCTGCTGGACATGGGCGAACCGGTCAAGATCGTGGACCTGGCGCGGCAGATGATCGTCCTAAGCGGCTTCGTCCCGGGCGAGGATATCGACATCGTCTTCACCGGCATCCGCCCCGGGGAGAAGCTCTTCGAGGAGCTTCGCGCCGACGCCGAGGACCTGGAGCCCACCGTCCACCCCAAGGTGCGCATCTGGCGGTCGCAGCGCGTGGGGTGGGACGAGGTGGAGCACTCCATGAGCGAACTGCAGGCGCTGGCCAACTCGACCGACCGGTGGCGCATCATCCGGACCCTGACGGACCTGATCCCCGAGTACACGCCGCTGAACCCGCCGCAGGAGGCGCCCCCGAGCAGCGCGCGCCGGGACGCCGACCAGCCCTGGCAGCAGTCCGCCGCTTCGAGCTGAGAGCCCCGCCGTGAGTGACGCCCCGATCCCCCTGGCCAGGCCTGACATCACCGAGCCCGAAGTCGCCGCCGTCGCGGACGTGCTGCGAAGCGGGCGACTCAGTCTGGGACCGCGCACCGAGGGCTTCGAGCGCGCCTGTGCGCGGCGCGCCGGACGCGCCTACGGCGTTGCGGTCAACAGCGGAACCAGCGGACTGCACCTGTGCGTCCGCGCCCTGGGCATCGGCGCCGGCGACGAGGTCGTCACCACGCCCTTCACGTTCATCGCCACGCCCAACTGCGTTATGATGGAGGGCGCCCGCCCGGTGTTCGTCGACATCGACCCGGACAGCTACAACGCCGACCCGCAGGCCGTGGAAGACGCGATCACCCCACGGACCCGTGCGATCCTTCCGGTGGAGGTGTTCGGCAACTGCGCCCACTTCGACACCTACGAGCGGATCGCCCGTGACCACGGGCTGGTGCTCATCGAGGACTGCTGTGAGGCGCTGGGCGCGACGCTGCGCGGCCGCCCGGCCGGCAGCTTCGGCGACTGCGGCGTGTTCGCCTTCTACGCCAACAAGCAGATCACCACCGGCGAGGGCGGGATGATCGTCACGGACCGGGAAGACCTGCGGGACCTGTGCGTGTCGCTGCGCAATCAGGGGCGCGCCACGGAGGCGTGGCTGTCGCATGAGCGGCTGGGGTACAACTACCGGTTGAGCGACATCGCCGCCGCGGTCGGGCAGGTCCAGATCGGCCGCCTGGACGAGCTGCTCGAAAAGCGCCGACGGGTGGCCGGGCTGTATGACGAGGCGCTTGGGTCGATGGAGGATGTGCACCTGCCGCCGATGGTCGATCGCGCCACGGCGAGCTGGTTCGTGTACGTCATCCGGCTTTCCGACCGCCACACGCAGGCCGACCGCGACGCGGTCGTCGCCGCGCTGCGGGACCGCGGCGTCGGGTGCAGCAACTATTTCGTCCCGTGTCACACCCAGCCGTACATGCAGCAGCGCCTGGGCACCGGGCCGGGGGACTTCCCGGTTACCGAGCGCATCGCCGCGCGGACCGTCGCGCTGCCGTTTTTCGGCGAGATGACGGAAGGGCAGGTCGCGCGCGTCCGCGACGCCCTGAGCGAGGCGCTGAGCAAGGTCGGCTGAAGCGCGGTCGCCTTGCTTGCCCGTTGTGGGGGAAGGATGGCACCTGCAACGACACCGAACGGCCAAGCCCTTCGCCCGCCGTCGGCTGACAGAAACCGGCGCGTCGCACGACAGCACGTTTACAAGGGGCGAATTCGCGGAGCCATTTGCGATGTTCGTACCGCGGGCATCCTGCGGTCATACGACTCGTACGAGGTCTTCGACAATCCTGCCCGCGCTACGGATAAAGGCCACATCGCAAACGGCTCCCCGCGGCGTCGGGCTTGACAGACGCCGTTGCGGTCGCGATGATACGCATGTCGTCCCTTAGGGACGAGCATCCGCGGCCGTGGCGGAACCGGCAGACGCGCAGGCTTCAGGTGCCTGTTTCCTTCGGGAAGTGGAGGTTCGAATCCTCTCGGCCGCAGTGGAGTGCACGCTCTCGGCTTTCATCGACCATCTCTGCGCCCCTTCCTTGGCCCCCCCGTCGTGACGCTACTCCACGGTGACGCTCTTGGCGAGGTTGCGCGGCTTGTCGACGTTGCATCCGCGGGCGACAGCGGCGTGGTACGCCAGGAGCTGCAACGGAATGACCGTCAGCAGCGGGCTGAGGGGGACGGGGCAGTCGGGCACATAGATGACGTGGTCGCTGTATCGCCGGATGTTCTCGTCGCCCTCGGTGGCGATGACGATCACCTCTCCGTTGCGGGCACGAATCTCCTCGATATTGCCAAGGATTTTGTCGTGCGTTCCGCACCGTGGCGCGATGAACACCACCGGCATGCCGTCGTTGATCAGCGCGATGGGCCCGTGCTTCATCTCCGCGGCCGGCAATCCCTCGGCGTGGATGTAGCTGATCTCCTTGAGTTTCAGGGCGCCTTCCAGGGCGTTGGGGTAGTTGTACCCGCGTCCGAGGAACAGCCAGTTCTCCCGGCCGCAGTGGTCCTCGGCGATCTGCCGGATGCGGTCCGACTGCTCCAGGACGCGCTCGATCTTGTCGGGGATCTCCGCCAGGGCGCGGAGATAGGCGGCCATGCTCTGCTGGGACATGAATCGCCGGCGTCCGAGCATCAGGGCGATCAGCGTTTCGGCGACGACCTGCCCGGTGAACGCCTTGGTGGAGGCGACGCCGATCTCCGGTCCGGCGTGAAGGTACACGCCTGCGTCGGTCTCTCGCGCGATCGTCGAGCCGACCACGTTGACGATGCCCAGCGCCAGGGCGCCCTTCTCCTTTGCCTCGCGCAGCCCGGCCAGCGTGTCGGCCGTCTCGCCCGACTGGCTGATGGCGATGAACACCGTCCCGTCCTCGATGATCGGATTGCGGTAGCGGAACTCGCTGGCGTACTCCACCTCGGTCGGGATGCGCGCGAGGTCCTCGAAGAGGAATTCGCCGACCAGCCCCGCGTGCCAGGCCGTCCCGCACGCCGAGATGATCAGCTTCCGCGTGCCCACCAGCGTCCGCGCCACGTCCCGCAGTCCGCCTAACTGCACGCGGTTGTCGCGCAGGTCCAGACGCCCGCGGAGGGACTGGCGAACCACCTCGCCCTGCTCCATGATCTCCTTGAGCATGAAGTGCGGGTACCCGCCTTTGGCGATCTCCTCCAGCGACCACTCCAGTTGCTGGACCTCCTTGGTGACCGGGACGTTGTCCACCGTCATGGTCCGCATCCCGTCGCGTCCCACGACGACCATCTCGTTGTCGTTGAGATAGACGACGTTGGCCGTGTGCTCCAGGATTGCCGCCGCGTCCGACGCCACGACGTACTCCCCGTCGCCGACGCCCACGATCAGCGGGCTGCCCCGACGCGCTGCGACCAGCTTGTCCGGCTCGTCGGCGCACATCACCGCGATGCCGTACGTCCCGTCCACCTCGTGCAGGGCGCTCTGGACGGCCTGTTCGAGCGTGTCGCAACCGTCGTCGTAGAACTCGCCGATCAGGTTGGCCAGCACTTCGGTGTCCGTCTCGCTGCGGAAAACGTGCCCCTTGCCAACCAGGAACTGCTTCAGCGTGGCGTAGTTGTCGATGATCCCGTTGTGGACCAGGGCGATCCGCCCCCCGTCGTCGCAGTGCGGGTGGGCGTTGACCTGGTTGGGCGCCCCGTGCGTCGCCCAGCGGGTGTGCGCGATGCCGATCGTGCCCGACTGCAACGCCGCATCCCCGCGGGCCAGTTCCTCCACGACCGCCACGCGCCCGGGCGACTTCTGGATATGAAGCTGCCCCTGCCCGCCACAGCCGCCCCCGGGGGTGCAGACGCACACGCCGGCCGAGTCGTATCCCCGGTACTCCAGCCGCTTGAGCCCCTCGATCAGCAAATCCGCCGCCTTCTTGCGTCCGACGTATCCGACAATTCCGCACATGCGCTCGCTCTTTTCGGATAGGGTTCTGTGCGCCGGCCGCGGACGACCCGCCGCCCGTATGGGTATTATCGACCGCCGTCGCCGCACCGATGAGTGCAAACACCCGGGCGGCGCGAACGGCAACAGCTTGACGGGGCGCGCCCGGGCGCGTATCAAGAACCCGGGAGCATGCCATGGGCGCGTTGCGACTGGTCGGCAGATATACGACAAGCTGGCTGGACGAGTTCGGCGACTTCTGCCGCTTCTCCGGGCGTTCGCTGGCGTGGATTCCGCCCTCGATCGTGCGGGCGAAGTATCTGCGCCTGCTGATGCCCCAGTTTTACGACATCGGGAGCAAGAGCATTCCCGTGCTGATGGTCACCGGCGCGTTCGTGGGGATGGTCCTGGCCGTACAGGCGGTGACGCAGTTCAAGGCGATCGGCTATCTCGGGGGGATGGGCGCCGTGGTCAGCCAGTCCGTGCTGCGCGAGCTGGGCCCGGTGCTGGCCGGCGTGATGCTCGCCGGGCGCGTTGGCGGCGGACTGACGGCCGAAGTCGGAACCATGCGCGTCACCGAGCAGATCAACGCCATGGCCGTGATGGGCGCCGACCCGTTGCGGACGCTGGTGGCGCCGCGCGTTCTGGCGTGCGTGCTGCTGATCCCCGTGCTGGTGCTCTACACGAGCTTCATGGGCATCATCGGCGGGTACGCGGTCAGCGTGACGATCTACCATATCGAGGGCGCCGTATTCTGGCGTCATGCCACCGAGCAGGTGGGTCTGTTCGACATCTTCTACGGGCCCATCAAGAGCTTGTTCTTCGGTGGGGCGATCGGACTGATCTGCTGCTACAAGGGCTTCCGCTGTGCCTCGGGCGCCGCGGGAGTCGGCCGGGCGTGCACGCAGGCGTTCGTCGCCTCCTGCCTTGCGATCCTGACGCTGGACCTGTTCCTCGGGATGTTCCTCAACGCGCTACAGGAACTGTGCTTCGGTGTGCAGCCGTTCTTCTAAGAACCGAGGCCTTGCGGCGAGCCGACCATGTGGAAACCCCTGGACAATTGGCGCAAGCGCCATCACGATCCGACGAACTTCTACCTGCACATGATTGGCATCCCCGCGTCCTTCGTCGCCGCGCCGATCCTGTTGGTGCTGGACGGGTTCTTGCTGGCGCTGGCGATCTTCGTGCTGGGCTACGCGCTGCAGTTCATCGGACATGCCGTGGAAGGCAACCGCAGCGGCGAGGAGATGCTCGTCCGCCGGCTGTTCGGGCGGGACCGGCGCTCCTGACGACGCGCCGTCTCAGCCGCCCACCAGGCGGATCGCGTTCTTGCCCTGCTGCTTCGCCTCATCCAGGGCGCGATCGGCCGCGGCGAGAAGCTCTCGGCACGTCCGCCCGTCCTCCGGGAAGCGCGCCAGCCCGCCGGAGATGCTCAATACCCCACGGGCCTCGGGACCCAGCGCGCGGAACTCAAGCTGCTCGACGCCGCGACGGAACCGATCGGCCAGTGCGTGCGCGTCCTCCGGCGGATGGCTGCCCGGCTTGCGCGGCGGGCCGGGCTCCCAGAACAGCACGGCGAACTCGTCCCCCCCGATGCGCGCGGTGATGTCCTGGCTGCGGGTGATCCCGCGCATCAGCGCGGCCGTCTCGCGCAGGATCTCGTCCCCGGCCGCGTGACCGTACACGTCGTTGTAACGCTTGAAGTCGTCGATGTCGTACAGCAGCAACGTGACCCGGAGCTTGTCCGCGTCGTCGCGCTGCAGAATCCGGTCCGTGGCGTGATAGAAGTACCTGCGGTTGTACGCGCCGGTCAGGTGGTCCGTCACCGCCAGACGATGGAGAGATTCGGTCCGCTCCGCGGCGGCGGCCAGCGCCGGCAGCAGTGTGCGAAGCGACGCGAGGTACACCTCGGCTTCGTCGCCCGACGTTGAGGCGTCATCCACCACCAGCGACCGCGGGGTCGTCCCCGTCGTGGTCAGCAGAACGGCACGCCGCACGTCGTCGACGGCGTCGGCGTTGACCCACTCGGCCGCAACGCCCAAGCGACGCCGGACCTCGCCCGCCACGTGCGCCTCCAGCGATGCGACGGTGCGAGCGGCGTCGATCAGCGCGGCGATCTCCTCGGCGGGCATCGCCGCCGGCGCCGCTCGCCCGGGCGGACCGGGCGCCTCGACGACGACGGCAATCCGCTTCCAGTCCGACGGGGCGGACGGTGAGATGAAGTAGTCATCCACTACTGTGCCGGCAAGCTCTCTCGCGGTCGGCTCGTCGGCCGGACGGCAAAGAACCACGACACGCGTGTCGCGCTGCAGTCGGCGCACGGCCCGGCAGAGCCCGGCCAGTTCGCCGTTTTCGACACCGCGGTCAGTATCCGCGGCGATCACCACCGCGGACCATTTCCGCCGCGCCAGCTCCTCGAGGGCGGCGTAGGCCTCCGCGCGGGCGGCCAGCTCGCGCTCCGCGCCCACGTAGCGCCCCAGCTCCTCGGCCAGATACGACGCCCCGCAGACGAATGTGGCGGCGCGATCGCTCACGGCCGATCCTCCAGCAACGCCGCCAGTTCCTCCGGCGTCAGCAGGTCGCGGGCCTCGCTCGGCGGCTTGTCCGGCGCTTCCGGCGGTTCGGTCGCCTCCGTTGTTTCGGGGCAGGCCGGCGCGCCGGTCGCGGGCGGCCCGGCAGGTGGCTCCGGGTCGTAGATTCCTTCGGCGGGCGGCGCGGGCTCTGGCTCGTACGACCCTTCGCCGGAGGGAGTACCGGCACAGACCGGCGCGCCGGTCCTGCGTGCCAGTTCTCGCGGCAGCTCGCCCAGCGAGGTCAGCCGCATGCCCGCGAGGTCCTCGGCCGAGGGGCCGACGGGCAACTCGCCTACGCCGTAAAGCTCCACCCCCATCCGCCGGGCCAGATGCATCAGCGGCAGATGGCGACGCCCGATCAGGGGCAGGTCGACCACCAGCGCCGCGGCGGGCGCGGCGTGCAGCTCGGCGGCGGCCTCATAGCCGGTCGTCACCGCGACCGGCTCGGCCACATCGCCCAACGCCTCGGGCAGCACCGCGCGGCGCGTCAGGACGACCACGCGCGGCACGTCCGGTGATTCCTGGCGGTCCGTCATGAATTGCGCCTCCTGAGCGCGCAACTCCGCGCACACATCCATGATACGACGGCACCGGCGATCCGTCAATATTGCGGCAGTGCG
>JBMCUM010000044.1:0-10728 GCA_048622595.1 Planctomycetota bacterium
GCGACGCGACCTCGCTGGATCCCTTCCAGGCGAACTGGCGCCGGGCGTTTCACGGAAGGTGCATGGCGTACGTGCGGCTTGCGCCGGACGCCCGGGCGGCCGGCGGCGAGCGCGTCACGCTGACCGCCCGCGCGGACGGGCTGCAGCCCGCCCGGCTCGACATCGCCCTGTAGGCCCCGGACCCGCTCTACCATCCCGGGGGGGGCATGGGCTTTCCCCGCCGGACCCTATACAGGCCTGCGCTACGCTCCGGTTTCAGGCCCCGCAACGGAGGCCCAATCCTGTGCTCGCCCCGGCAGGGGCGGGTGGGCCTTACCAGCCGGACCGTCGGCCCGGCTTGACGGCGCCACGTCTTCCGGGGGCTGAAGCCCCCGGCTACGCACCAACCGGCCCTCCGGGCCGGTCGGCTGGAGCTACTGACAACGGCGGATCCAATGGCGCAACCGCGTTGCCGCCAAACGCCCTGTTTGCGGGCTTCCGCACCGGCTGCCGGTGCGACATTGGTTCTTCGGGTCTCAGTAAAGCCCGCATTTGCGTGTCCCCAGCAGTTTGACGATCTCGCGGGCGAGGGCGGTCTTGGGGCGGTCCGCCCAGGGGAGCACCTCGCCGTCGCGCGACAGGATGCACGCGCGGGACCGCGCGGCCGCCAAAGCGGCAGGGGTGTTGACCACGACGTAGTCGGCGCCTTTTTCGCTCAGCTCCGCGCGGGCGTGGTCGGCGGCGCGGTCTTCCGGGGGATCCTCCACGGCGAAGGCGACGACGGTCTGGTTGTCCCGCTTGCGCCGGCAGAGACCGGCGAGGATGTCCTCGGTGGGGACCAACCGGATTGTCACGGGCCCGCCCACGCGGGGAAGTTTCGTCGGGCTGAGGCGCTCCGGGCGGAAGTCCCCCACCGCCGCGGACATCACCAGGGCGTCGCACGCGTCGAATCGTTCGTCCAGCGCGGCCGAGAGGTCGTCAACGGACGTGAAGCGGACCACCTCGCAGCCGCGGGGCGCCTCGGCGGCTGCGGCCGACAGCAGCAGCGTCACGTCGGCACCGGCGTCGCGGGCGGCGTCGGCGACGGCGACGCCCATCCGCCCGCCGGAGGCGTTCGTCAGGAAGCGCACCGGGTCGAGGTATTCCCGCGTCGGACCTGCCGTGACGAGCACGAGCATGGCGATACAGTATCGCCCCAGCCGCGGGCCGTAAAGCGCCAACAACATCAGCAGGGATACAAGGGATTCAAGGGATGATTTCGTTGTTCGTTCGCCGCGGGTGACGGCAACGGATTTTACGATGCCGCCGACAGCAGCACGAATCGCAAAATCCGATCCCCTGTATCTCCTGCATCCCTGCCAACCGTTACGCCGACTGGTCGAACATCGCCTGGGCGGCGTGGGTGATGTCCTGCGCGGTCAGTCCGACGAACTCCAGCGCCTGCTCCGGCGTCTTGACGCTCTTGGGGACGCGCTCGGCGTACAGGGCGCGGACGCGGACGCCGAGGTCGCTGGTGGCCGCCGCGATGGCGATCTCGTCGGCGATGCCCCCGAGATAGTTGTCCTCGACGACGAGGAGCTGCCCGCGACAGTCGTCTCCGATGCGCAGGATCTCGTCGGTGTTCAGCGGGATGGAGTAGGCATCGATCAGCGACGCGCTGAGCCCCGCCTGCTCCAGCATGCCCAGCGCCTCGCGCGCCACGTGCACCATGTATCCGCTGGCGACGATGGCCACGTCCTCGCCGTCCTCGAGGTGCTTGAACCCGCCGAGCTCGAAGGTCTCGTCCTCCTCGTAGATCAGCGGAACGTCCGGACGGTGCGTCCGCATGTAGCACATGCCGTCGATGTTGGCCATCAGCTCCGTCAGCTTGAACGCGCTGACGGCGTCGGACGGGAGCATCATCCGCACGGCCGGGGCGCCGTCCACGCGGTGCGACCTCGCGAACGCCCTGAAGAACGCCACGTCGGGAAGGCCCATCTGGCTGGGACCGTCCGCTCCCAGCGACACGCCCGCGTGCGAGCCGCACAGTTTGACGTTCGCGTTGCTGATGGCGGCCATCTCAACCTGGTCATACGCCCGCACGATGAATTTGGCGAAACTGGAGACGAAGGGGACGCGCCCCCCGGCGGCCAGTCCCGCCGCCGCGGAGACCATGTTCTGCTCGGCGATGCGCCCCTCGAGGTACCGATCGGCGTGCCGTGCGGCGAAAAACTCCGCGAACGTCGAGTTCTTCACGTCCCCGTCCATCGCCACGACGCGCTCGTCGCCGCCGATCGCCGCCAGTGCCGCGCCGTACGCACGCCGCGTCGCCAGCTTGCCCGCATCGAGCTTCGCGTCCAGCCCGCAGGCACGCATCGCGTCGGCGAACCCGCCGGCCGAGATGTGCCCGCCCGTCGGGCGCGCCGCCGCCGCGGGCGCGGTGACCTCGATGCAGGGGGTGTCCTCCACGTCCGAGACGCCCAGCTCGGCCGCCTTGGCGTCCAGGTCCGCCAGCGCCTCGTCGAGCTGCTCGGGCTTGAGCGGCTTTCCGTGATAGTTGTGCGCCTGCAGCTCGTTGACCCCCCAGCCCTTGACGGTCCTGGCCAGCACCGCCACGGGCTTGTCGCCCGCCTCGAACGTCAGCGCCTCGAAGACCTGGTCCCAGTCGTGCCCGTCGATGGTGCGCACCTCGCACCCGCAGGCCTCCAGCTTTCGTTTCAGCGTCTCGGCCTGCTGCTGCGGGGAGACGTAGTCGCTCTGGCCCTGCCCGTTGCAGGAGAAGATGGGGCGGGCGGCGGTGAGGTTGTGGTCGACGATGAAGTCGACGGCCTCCCAGACCTGCCCCTCGCGGCTTTCGCCGTCGCCGATGATGCAGTAGATATTTTTGTCGCTACCGTCCAGGCGGGCGGCGGCGGCCAGACCGGCGGCGACGGACAGCCCCTGCCCGAGCGACCCGGTGGCGGCGTCGAAGAAGGGGAAGCCCACGGCCGGGTTGGGGTGCCCGTCGAGGACGCTGTCGGCTTCGCGGAGGGTCAGGGCGTCGTCGAAGCGCAACTCGCTGGGCTGGTCCTGGGTGCCCACCACGCCGCCGAGGTCGCAGTAGGCGGCGTAGATGACGGGCACGGCGTGGCCTTCGCTGAGCACCAGGCGGTCGGAGCCGGTGTTCCACGGGTTCTTCGGGTCGTATCGCATCACCCGGTACATCAGCGCCGTGGTCAGGTGGACCAGCGCCAGGGCGCTGGACGGATGCCCGCTGCCGGCCTCGGTGCACATCCGGCAGATCTGTTTTGACAGCTTGACGACTTTGCGGTCCAGGTCCGTATAGTCCGCCATCGGCTTTACTCCCTTATGATTCAGGCCCGCAGGTCGTGGAGCACGGTCCCGCCCGACGGGCCAGCAGCCCGGTAACGTATCCTATGCGCGCAGCGCACGCAAGGCAGAATCGGTCTACCAAGCCATTTGCGATGTTCGTAGCGCGGGCCCGTGCGGTCATAGGACTCGTACGAGGTCTTCGACAATCCTGCCCGCGCTACGGATAAAGGCCACATCGCAAATGGCTCGGCCTGGCCTGAGGATGGCGCCGACGCCCTGTCGGCATTGCAAAGCGCCGTCCGCGGCGATATCCTCCCATGCCCCGCCGGACGAGCGACCATGACGCAGGCGACGCGGAAGATCACCGGCGTGCTGTTCGACCTGGGCGACACACTGCTGCGCTTCGGAAGCGTCGACACGCGCGGGCTGTTCGAGGAAGGCGCCGAGCTGGCCTACGCCTACCTGCAATCGCTGGGTCAGCCCCTGCCGTCGTTCGCGAGGTTCCACCGGCGCCAGTTGCGGGCGATCCGCTGGCACGTCATCCAAAGCCGCCTCACCCGTCGCGAGTTCAACGCCCTGGAGTTGTTGGTCGCCCAGAGCCGACGCATGAACCAGCGCCTCACGGCGGACCAGGCGGCCGAGCTGGTGTGGACGTGGTACAAGCCGCTGCGCGACCGCGCCACCATAGCACCGGGCACGATCGAGGCGCTGAACGCGCTGCGCGAGCTGGGGCTGACGCTGGGGATCGTCTCCAACACGTTCATCCCCGGCGAGGTGCTGGACCGCCACCTCCAGCAGGAGGGCCTGCTGGAGCTGTTGCCGGTTCGCGTCTACTCCTGCGACGTGCGCTACCGCAAGCCCAGCCGCAAGATATTCGCCGTCGCCTGCCGCCGGGCGCAGCTCCGCGCCGCCCAGACGATGTTCGTGGGCGACTCGCTCCGCGCCGACGTCTACGGCGCCAACCGCGCCGGGCTGATCAGCGTGCTGCTGGACCCGGGTGACGAGCACGAGGACCCGAAGTGGTCGCCGCGGCACCGCATCGCGGCCCTGCGCGAGCTGCCGGAGCTCGTGGGCGCCTCTCACCGCTGACGCCCCGGCGTCATCGCCGTCGACGGGCGGAGCATCCGCATCCGCGACCGCGCCCGACTCGAACAGCTCGCTGCGGGATGAAGCGAGCCGCTGAGGACGCCGCCGAACGGGCAAGCCCTTCCGCAGCAGGGGTCATCCGCGGGATGCTTTTTTTCGCCGGATTTGACCCACGTCAAGGAACCCCGGCCGCTGGAGCGCTACAACGTGTATGAAGCGCCCGGTTGTGCCTTCAGCGCCCGGTTGAAAGGCACAGGCCGCCGGGAGAACGCCCATGCCCCGCAGAACGCGAGACATCGTTCGGATCGACGAGGACAAGTGCGACGGGTGCGGGCTGTGCGTCCCGAGCTGCGCCGAGGGCGCCATCCAGGTCATCGACGGAAAGGCCCGCCTGCGGGCCGACAACCTGTGCGACGGGCTCGGCGCCTGCCTGGGCACGTGCCCGCAAGGCGCGATCACCATCGAGCAGCGACCGGCCGAGGCGTTCGACGAGAAGGCGGTTGCCGGGTCTGCGAGCGCCGCCGCCGACGGCGACGACGCTGAACGGCAAGCCCTCGGCCGGGCGGACGCGCAGAGCGAGGCGGCCGCGGCGGATCGAGAGGACGTGGCGGACGAAGCGGGCAGCGATGCCCCGGCCGACCTGCCGTGCGGCTGCCCGGGGACCATGCTGCGGACGCTGGACCGCGATGACGAGCCGGGCGCGGCCGACGAGAGCGCCGACGCCCCGACGGGCGGGCGCTCGCGCCTGGGGCAGTGGCCGGTGCAACTGTCGCTACTGCCTCCGACGGGCGACATCTGGGACGGCGCGGACGTGCTGCTGGCGGCCGACTGTGCCGCCTACGCCGTCGGCGACTTCCACGACCGCTTCCTGGGCGGGCGGACGCTGGCGATCGCGTGTCCCAAGCTCGACGAGGTCGCGGAATATAATTCAAAGCTTCGGCGGATCGTCGCGGACAACGACGTCCGGTCGGTCACCGTGGTGCGGATGGAAGTGCCCTGCTGCGGCGGGCTGGAGACGCTCGCCCGCGAGGCGATCGAGGCGTCCGGGCGGAACGTGCCGCTCAACGTCGTGATCGTCGGCGTCGACGGAGTCGTCCAGAACGTCAACGGCCTGCAGGTGGCGTGAGGTGTGGCGCGGACGTTTCGTCCGTGTGCGCCATGGGCATTTTGCCCGTTCATGGCATGGCCCCGCCACGGCTCGGGAGTACATCGATGACGATTCGAACCAACCGCGACCGCGACAAAACCAACGCACACCAGGCGCTGCGCGCGGGGCTACTGGTCGAGATGCGGAAGCACTTCGGCGCCGACCAGCACCGCATCGACCACGCCCTGGCCGTGCTGGGCTGGGCCGAACGCATCCGCGCCGACGAGCCCGGCGACCCGGACGTGATCGTCCCGGCCGCCATCCTGCACGACGTGGGCATCCCCGCCGCCGAGGCGAAGCACGGTTCGGCGAGCGGACCCTTCCAGGAAATCGAGGGCCCGCCGATCGCCCGGCGCATCTGCCGGCGCGTCGGGCTCGATGCCAAGCGGACCGAGCACGTCTGCCGCATCATCGCCAATCATCACACCGCCGGCGACATCGACTCGCCGGAGTTCCGCATCGTCTGGGACGCCGACTGGCTGGTCAACCTGCCCGAGACGGTCCCCGACCGGGGCGCGGCGATGGACAAACGTATCGAACGGATTTTCAAGACGCCGGCGGGCAGACGGTTGGCCAGGGCAACCTACGCAAGCGAAAGGATCGCATCATGAACATGTTCTGTTACCAATGTGAGCAAACGGCCAAGGGAAGCGGCTGCACCGCCGGCGGCGTCTGCGGGAAGGACCCGGAAACCGCGGCGATGCAGGACCTGCTGGCTTACGCCGTCAAGGACATCGCCCGCTACGTCCACCGCGCCCGGCAGCACGGGGCGTCCGACGCGGACATCGATGCGTTCATCCCCGCGGCGCTGTTCGCGTGCGTGACGAACGTGGATTTCGACCCCGAGCGGCTGCAATGCCAGGTCGCCGAGGCAGCGCGATTGCGCGACAAGGCGGTGCGCCTGTACGAGGATGCCTGTCGCGACGCCGGCGCCGCGCCCGAGAAGCTCGAAACCCGGGTTGCCTGGTGGGCCGAGACCGAGGACCTGCAGACGATGATCGACACCGGAAGGCAGGTCACCATTCGCAATCGGATCGACGCCTACGGCGACGACATCGCCGGCCTGCAGGAGTTGACGCTCTACGGGCTCAAGGGCGCCGCGGCCTATGCGGATCACGCCCGCATCCTGGGCGTCGCCGACGACAAGCTGTTCGGCGACTTCCACGCGATGCTCAGCGACCTCGCCGACGAGCCGACCGACGCTCAGGAGCTGACGGGCAAGGCGCTGGCGGCCGGGGAGATCAACCTCCGCGCCATGGAGCTGCTGGACAAGGCCAATACGGGAAGCTACGGGCACCCCGAGCCGACGCAGGCGCGGGTCACTCCGGTCGCGGGCAAGTGCATCTGCGTCTCCGGCCACGATTTGAAGGACCTCGGCGACCTGCTCGAACAGACGCGGGGCACGGGCATCAACGTCTACACCCACGGCGAGATGCTGCCCTGCCTGGCGTATCCCGAGCTCAAGAAGTACGACCACCTGGTCGGCAACTATGGCGGCGCGTGGCAGGACCAGCGCAAGGAGTTCGACGAGTTCCCCGGCGCGATCCTGATGACCACCAACTGCATCCAGAAGCCCAAGGACAGCTACAAGGATCGCATCTTCACCACGGGCCTGGTCGCCTTCCCCGGCGTGACGCACATCGACGAAGACGCCGACGGGGCGAAGGACTTTACGCCGGTGGTCGAAGCGGCCCAGGCGGCGCCGGGCTTCGCCGAAGACGCCGACGAGAAACGCATTCCCTGCGGGTTCGCCCACAACGCGGTGATGGGCGTGGCCGACCAGGTCGTCGAGGCCGTCAAGGGCGGCGACATCCGGCACTTTTTCCTGATCGGCGGCTGCGACGGCGCCAAGACAGGCCGGAACTACTACACGGAATTCGCCCAGTCGGTCCCCGACGACTGCGTCATCCTGACGCTGGCGTGCGGCAAGTACCGCTTCAACAAGCTGGACTTCGGCGAGATCGGCGGGATCCCGCGCCTGCTCGACATGGGCCAGTGCAACGACGCCTACTCGGCGGTCAAGGTCGCCCAGGCGTTGGCCGACGCATTCGGCTGCGGCGTCAACGAGCTGCCCCTGTCGCTGATCCTGAGCTGGTACGAGCAGAAGGCCGTTGCTATTCTCTTGACGTTGCTGCACTTAGGCATCAAGGACATGCGTCTGGGCCCGTCGTTGCCGGCCTTCGTGGCGCCGAACGTGCTGAACGTGCTGGTCGAGAAGTTCGACCTCAAGCCGATCGCCACGCCCGCCGAGGACCTCAAGGCGATCCTGGGCTGAGCCCGCCCGAACCGCGACGCCGCAGGACCGCACGCGCACCGCGAGCTCGCCGGGAAGCCCCCGGCGGGCGTCGCGCGCCGCGCCCCTGCGCAAGGCCGCGACACGGCGATCGCGCTGCGCATGAGCGTTCCGGCAGGCGGACACATGCCGCCCGACGCGCTACCGGTCGTCGTCGGCGGAAGCGTCGATGCTGAGGATCGCCGGTGCCGAGACCTCCACGCCGTTGTCGGCGATGACGGCGACGTCGACGCGCCGCGCCTGGGGCTCGACGCGGACAACGGCCGTGGCGCCGCTCTCGTCGAGCACCTCGATGCCGGTCCGCTCCGGGTCGCCGCGGAGCAGCACCCACCGCCACCGCAGCTTCCGATCGTTCAGCGTGACGCTGTCGGCGGCGCTGAGGCGAATGGTGCGCCGCCCCTCGCCGCGAAGTGCCCGAGCGATCGCGCCCGGCGTGGTGAACAGCTTCTCGCCCGCGTCCGACAGGCCGAAATCCTCGGCGAGCACCTCCAGCCGCACCATCGCCGGAAGCGCGCCCGCGCGAAGCCGCTGGGCGTGGTCCACCATCGCCTCCATCCCGACGGCCGAGCCCTTGAAGCTGACCGGGTGCGCCGCCGCCGTGAAATACGCCTCGTCGGATGCGACGTCCCCGTAGTGCCGCCTCAGCAGCATCTGGAGGACGGGGGCGATGAGCCCGGCCTCGGTGAGGCGCGCCTTGACCCGGGGGCGAAGCGCCGCCAGTGACGCGAAGAAGGCCTGCATGTGCCTCTGCTCCGAGCCGCTGGACCCGACCGTGGCGACCACGTACGGCGTGTAGGCGGAGTAGTCCTGCGGGCCGGTGGTGTGCGACGGGTAGAGATACACGTGATTGTTCGTGTACTGGCGATACAGGGCGTCGACGTACCCCGGCCGGCGGTAGGCGTACTCCGGAAGCGAGCATCCATGGACCATGGAGGCGTTGCCGATGACCCGGCCGGTGAAGAGCTTGCGGACCTGCAGCCCGGCGCCGACGAGCGACCGGCCCGCGTCGGTCATGTCGATGGGCGTGACCTGCGGGAACGTCCACGTCCGCAGGTACGAGTGGAGGTGGTCGTGATTGTGGTAGAAGTCGCCTAGGTTCCCCGCGGCGCGACCCTCGCCGTACCAGCGGTTGAGCTTCTCGGCGACGGGCTCGAGGTCCACGGCGACGGGCGTTGCGGCGCGGGCGGCGCCGTCGGCGGAAACCTCGCACCACCACAGGGTGCGCGGCCCGTCGGCGTCGACGGTCCGGTCGAAACCCTTCAAGGTGCGGCGCACGAGCACCTCGCCCGCCTCGTCGACCAGGGCGCCGGTGATCTCGTACTCCCCCCGCGGCAGCCCGGACAGGTCCACCTCCGCTTCGAAGCGGAAGTTGCGGAGCTTTTCGGTGCGTCCCTCGACGACCGGCGGGTCGTCCGAGCCGCGCGGCCGGACGGCGTAGGTCATCGCCCGCGCGGCCTGGCGGTCGGCGAGCTTCGCGGTCAGGGTGTCGGCCTGGAGAACCAGCCGTTGCGAGCGCCGGTCGAAGGCGACGCAGTCCAGCGGCAAATCCGGATCGGGCCGGACGTAGCGGTACGGCGACCGCGGCGGGCGCCGGCTGAACGCCAGGCGGTACGCCCAGAGCGGCGGGGCGTCGTCCGCGTCGCTGCGGCGGATCGCGACGTCCAGCACGCCGTCGCGGACCGGCAGCTCCGTGCGGACCGTCAGCGCCTGTTCACCGCGCGCGGGCACGTCGAGCGTGCGCGTCTGCGTCAACGCGGGCTTTTCGGTATCGGCGTCGCGGGCCCGCACGCGGACGACGAGCTCGACCCGCCGCGCCTCGTCGGAGGGGTTGACCACCCGCCCGCGCAAGTCGAGCTTGCCCTCGTCCAGACCGGCGAGATCGGCGATCCGCACGTGGCAGCGGTGGTCGACGAGTGTCCCGACCGGCAAGCCCGCCGCGTCCATGTACGTCCCCGTCGCCGGCACGCGGGCGTACCGCCAGGGGTACTCGAAGATGCGCCCCATGCTGACGCCGATGCGGTCGCCGCTGCGGAGCTTGCCCGTCAGCCCCAGGTCCTCCAGGTCCAGGGCGACCTGCATGTCCCACCATCGCATGCCGGTCTCGTCCCGCCAGACTTCCGAGGTGACCTCCGGCTCGACGCGCGCCCGCGGCATGCGGCCGTAGGGGCGGAAGTCCGGCGGGATCGTGCGGTACTGCCCGGCGCCGAGGGCGTTGAGGATGCACAGCAGCGCGCCGGACGCGGAGCGACGCTCGGGCCCGATGCCCGAGGCGTCCACGGCGAACTCGTACGCGTCGTCATGGATGAGCGTGGGGGCGTACCGCCTGCCGCGGAACTGCGTTCCCAGCCGCAGCCCCTCCGGAACCGCGCTGCGCGCGGCGACGTACAGGTGCTCGGCATCCCACATCAGGCGAAACCTCGTGTCGCGGTCCGCGTAGCGCAGCGTCGGGTTCGTGAGGATCCAGCGGCGAATCTGGGCGTCGGCGTAGGTGGGCACGTGGGCGTGGGTCAGCCCGCGGATCTCCAGCGCGCCGGCCCAGGCGTCCTCGTCGATCCGCCCGGTGATCTCCGGCGGCCGGACGGCACGGGGGATGTTGAACCGCGCGGCGGGCTCGCCCGGGCGGTCGGCGTCATCCCCGCCACACGCCGCGACGGGAATCGCGAGGATGCAAACCCACGCGGCCCGGGCGATCCGCTTGCTGTCGCTGAGTAACATACGCGCCCTTTCCTGGTGCGCGGGCCGGTTCGCGCCCGCCAGAAGCTTTGCAGAGCATCCGCCTTGCTGATGATACCCGCTGCGGTGAGCGCTTGTCGATTGGGCGACTCGCCCGCTGCCGGCGCAGCGCCCGGGCGCGAGCCATTAGTACTACAACGAAACGTAAGACTTCACCCATCTGCAACGGATTCTATGGGTAGCGGCGGGAGTTGGCCCG
>JBMCUM010000045.1:0-10700 GCA_048622595.1 Planctomycetota bacterium
GAACAAACCCGCCGGCGGATCGCCGGCGGCGAGCCCCGCACGCCGAGGCGATTGCGCTTGACGCGGTCGGCGACCCGGCGGACAATACCGCACTTTGCGGCGCGCGGCGGGTACGCCCGCCCACTGAATCACGCGGCGGGCGACGCGCCCGTCAAACCGCGGCGCGGGGTCTGCAAGCCCGGCCCGCCAAACCGTCCCGGCGCTGGAACGAGAGATGAACGCCAAGCACTTACCGTTGAAGTTCGCGCTGCTCGCGATCGCCGTGCTGATCTGCGTGTGGTCGCTGTCGAGCAAAGGCCTGGAGCAGGGGATCGACCTGCGGGGCGGGCACAGTCTGGTCTTCGAGATCCGCACGAACCAGATGGAACTGCAGCGCCTTCGCGCCCGCCGCGAGGCGATGCTCACGCAGATCCACCGCGCCGAGCAAGCGGGCGACGCCGAACGCGCCGAGGACCTCCGCCGCGCCGTGCAGCGCATGGAGGAGGACATCGCGGACCTCGAGCAGGCCCCGCCAAGCTCCGGCGACCTGGCCAGTCAGATGATCGGGGTGCTCAAGCGGCGGATCGACCCGCAGGGGTTGTTGGGGGTGGAGTTCCGCCCCCTGGGAAGCAACCGCATCGAGATTCGCATCCGCGCCGCCGGCGAGGATACCCTCCAGGCCAAGAGCAGCTATTACGCCGCCGTCGAGAAGCTCGAAGCCGGCAACCTCACCCAAGTCAAACTCCGCCGACTGCTGCGAACCTACGGCGAGGACGAACGAACCGCCGCCCTGGACGAGCGGATCGCGGCGCTGGCCCACGACGACGCGGACCAGGTGGCGCGGATCGAGCAGGTCCTGGAGACCTACGACGCGATGGAACGCGCGCGGGACTCGCTCAAGGACGCCGAGAAGCATCTGGAGGTCGCCAAGAAGGCCTACGCGCTTCTGTCCGGGCTTGCGCGTGCGCAGCAGCGTCTGGCCGCGGCGCGAGACGCCCGGACGAAGGCGGACGAGGCGCTCACCGCGGCGCGGGAGGCGCTTTCCGAGTTGCAGGCCGATGACGGCGAGGGCGACGCAGCGGAAGACGCAGCCGAGCGCATCGCCGAGGCCGAGGGCGAGGCCGAAGTGCGACGCCAACTCGCCGCCCTGCATGAGGCCGAACAGGCCGTCACGCAGGCCGAGGCGGACCTCAGAACCGCCGAACAGGCCGTCACCGCCGCCGTGGCGTTCGTGGTGGCGCATGATCGCCTCGATGCCGCCGACGAGGGCGACGAGGCGGAGGCCCGCGAGCGGTACGACGCGGCCGTGGCGGCCATTAAGGCGCTGCGGGCCGCGGACGCGGCGGAGCGTCGCCTGGAGGCGGCCGAGACGGACGCCGCCCGCGCCACGGCGGGCGAAGCGCTGGACGCCGCCCGCGAGCGCGTCGCGTCGCGCGTCGAGGCGGTGGCCGACCTGGCCGAAGGCGCCGAGCCCCTGGAGCTGGTCGACCGCGCGAACGAGATCGCGGCCGCACGCGACGAGGCGGTGGACGCCTCCCTTGCAGCGTTGAAGCAGGCCGAATCGCAGCACGCAGCCGCGCGCCAGGCGGCGGTGGAGTACGGCTCGGTGCGCGAGGCCGAACTCGAGCGCAACGTGCTGTCGTTCTACGTTCCGCCCCACGAGGCCGAGGCCAGCAAGCGCGCGGAGCACGTCCGCGCCGTCGAGGCCAAGAGGAAGATCTTCCGCACCCGGGTAGAGGACCTCCTGGCGGCGCACCCGGCGCGTCGGGAGCAGATCGAGTCGGCGATCGAGGCCTACAAGAAATGGGCGGATCTTCGGCGTCCCCTGGACGACCCGGAGGATCTCAAGCGGATCGTCGCCAAGGCCGGCGTGCTGGAGTTCCGCATCGCGCCGGGCCTGCCCGGCACGCAGGGATACGCCGTGGACCGCGAGACGTTCCGTCGCTACCACCGCCTGCTGCAGGAGGAAGGCCCCGAGGAGGTCCGCAAGCGGGACGGGGAGTTCATCTGGCTGCCGATCGAGGGCGCGCCGGGCGAGCGGTTCGGCGGCGTGGTTGTGGTCCACAACGAGGGCGAGCGATACCGGCACGCCGACGGCAAGCACTACATCCTCTGCTCCAATACTGACGCGTTCACCATGCTCCACGAAGAGCCCCCCGGGGGCTGGACGCTCACCGGCGCCGGCGTCACGCACGACCAGATGGGACGACCGGCCGTGAGCTTCGAGTTCGACTCCCGCGGGGCCAAGCTGTTCTCGCGACTGACCTCCGCCCACAAGGGCAAGCAGATGGCCGTGATGGTCGACGACGTGGTCTACTCCGCGCCGCGAATCAAGGCGACGATCTCGAGGGAAGGCATCATCGAGGGATCGTTCACCCGCGCCGAGGCCGAGGACCTCGCCCGGACCCTGCGGGCCGGGTCGCTGCCGGCCCGGCTGAACCCGAACCCGGTCTCGGAGAATACGTTCGGACCGTCGATCGGGGAGGTCAACCGCCAGCGGGGCTTCCGCGCGGCGATCTGGGGTCTGATGCTGGTGGCGGCGTTCATGCTGATCTACTACATGCTGGCCGGTTTCCTGGCCAACGTGGCGCTGCTGTTGAACATCATCCTGGTGCTCGGGGCGATGAGTCTGATGTCGGCGGTGTTCACACTGCCCGGCATCGCGGGGGTGATCCTGACCATCGGCATCGCGGTGGACGCCAACGTGCTGATCTTCGAGCGCCTGCGCGAGGAGCAGGCCAAGGGCCAGTCCGTCCGCATGACGCTGACCAACGCCTACCAGCGCGCGTTCAGCGCGATCTTCGATGCGAACGTCACGACACTGATAACCTGCCTGATCCTGGGCTGGGTGGGCAGCGAGGAGGTGCGGGGCTTCGCGATCACGCTGGGGCTCGGCGTGGTGTTCAGCTTGTTCACGGCGATGGTGGTCACGCGGTGGCTGTTCCAGTTCCTGCTGGACCGCGGGCTGCTGAAGCGTCCCGTGACCATGCTGAGCATCCTGGGAACGCCCCGGGTCAACTGGATGCGCAATCGCCACCTGTTCTGGGGCGTGTCCGTGGCGCTGCTGGTGGTGGGCATCGGCTCGCTGCTGTGGCAGAAGGGCGACATCCTCGGCATCGAGTTCTCCTCGGGCACACAGTCGATCGTCCAGTTCAAGGAAGGCGCCCTGCTGAAGGACCCCGACAGCGGCGAGCAGGTCCTGCCCAACGACGCCCTCGTCCGCCGGCTGTACGTCCGCGAGGCGCGCCAGGCCGGGCACGACAAGCTCGCCGCCACCGCCCGCGTCGAGAAGCGCATCGACCCCGACCGCGTCGAGAGCTTCATGGGACGGTGGGACGCGAACGACGACGGCAAGCTCACCGACGACGAGACGCCGGGGACGCCGCGATTCTTCGAGCTGCTCGACGCCGACGGGAATGCCGCGGTCACCGCCGCCGAACTCGACGACCGCCTGCCCGCGCGCGAGTACCAGATCTCCACGACGGTCACCGACGTGCAGATCGTCCGCGGGACGGGCGCGGCCGCCTTCGCCGACGCGCTGCAGACCCGCCGCGCGCGGACGTACGCGCCGCGGACCGGGCGGCTGGCGCGACTGGGCGTGCAGGTCAAGCGCGAAGGCGGCGTGGTGATCGACGAGACGACGCTCGCGGCGGCGGACCCGGCGTTCCGTCCGGAGCTGGAGGCGTTCCGGGGCGGGGCGCTGTTCGCGTTCGAGTCGATCGTCCCGGCGATCACGCCGCGGGACATGGACGAGCGGATCGGCGACATGCGCCGCCAGATCGACTTCTCCGATCACCGGTTCGCGCGGACGAAGATCGTCCCGCTGGATGCGCCGACCGACGGGCCGCAGACCTCGCTGGCCGTGCTGGTCAAGCCCGCCGAGCCCGTCCCCGCCGACCGCATGACCGAGTGGACCGCCAAGGAGCAGGATCTTCTGGCGGCCGCGTTCAAACGCTCCCAGGCGGGCGAGATGCGGAACTTCGACGCGGCGATCGCCGGGGAGATGGCCCAGCGCGCGATCCTGGCCGTGGTGCTGAGCTGGCTGGCGATCGTGGGCTACCTGTGGTTCCGGTTCGGCTCGGCACGGTGGGGGCTGGCGGCGGTGGCGTGCCTGATTCACGACGTGGTGATCGTGGTGGGCATGGTGGCCGTCAGCGGTTGGCTGTACAAGACCTGGCTCGGCGACGTGCTGGCGCTGAGCTCGTTCAAGATCGACCTGGCGATGATCGCGGCGATCCTGACGGTCATCGGGTACTCGGTCAACGACACCATCGTGGTCTTCGACCGCATCCGGGAGAACCGCGGAAAACTCACGACGGTCTCCGGGGAGGTAATCAACCGGTCGATCAACCAGACACTCAGCCGGACGCTGCTGACGTCGGGCACGACGTTCCTGGTGGTGCTGGTGATGTACGCCTTCGGCGGTGCGGGCATCCACGCGTTCAGCTTCGCGTTGCTGGTCGGCGTGATCTTCGGAACCTACTCGTCGATCGCCGTGGCCAGTCCGCTGCTGATGGGCCTGCGCAAGGCGCTGGTCGCCCGCGCCGTCGGCGAGCCGGGCACCGAGCCGACGGGCTGAACAAGCCCGCCGGCGCGGGATCCGCTTGTTTCAGTGCGGAGGCGCGCCCCGGACGCGGGGTGCGCAGGGATTTCAACGTCGCGACACCGTGAGCCAATGCACGCATTGATGCGTCGTGCCCGCCTGCCCGCCCTGCTGGGCGCCCTGGCGCTGTCCGGGTGCGGGGCGACGGGCTCGCCCGCTGCCGGCGGCGACGCGGCCGTGGACGAGCTGCCCGACCTGCCCCCCCTTCCCGTTCAGCAGGCGCGGGTGTATCCCGAGACCGTCACCGGGCGGTTCGTCCCGCTGGCCGACTTCGAGGACGCCGCCGACGGCACCGCCGGAAGCGCACAGGTCCGCCACTTCGCGCTGACGCCGCCGCCCGAGCCCGACGACGACGCGCCCGCGCCCGACGACGACGCGCCCGCGCCCATCCCCGGCGAGCTGCAATTCACGCTGCGGCGCACGCGGACGGGCATCGGCGCCCTGGAGGTGCTCGCCCCGCCCGGACGCGACCTGCTCTATGCCCCGCCCGTAGGCGACTTCTCGGGGTACACGCTGCTGAGCATGTCGATCCACTGCCCGACGATCCGCGACGATTTCCGCGTGCGGTTGGCGACGCGCGCCGCGTCGTGGACCTCGCCGCGGCGGCTGCTGCGGGCGGGGTGGAACACCGTGCTCATCGACCTGCGCCGCCCGGATGCCGACCCGGCGTTCGACCTGACGGACGTGCGGCGCGTGCGGATGGGCTTCGCGGCCGCGGCCGGTCCGGTCCGCTTCAACGTCGACGACATCATGCTGATTCACAACGCTCGCCGTCTGCGCCCGGCCCCGGACGGGATGACGCTGCGCAAGGAGGGGCTGGACTACACGCTCGCCCGCGACGACGGACGGAGCTACACGCTGGCTGCGGGGCCGGACGGGCTGTGGCGGCTGGCCGGCGACCAAGCCGACCTGACCGTCGCCGGCGAAGGCCAGCCACTTCCGCCCGGCGAGGCGCTGGAGCTTTTGGGGCGACGACGGATCGGCGCGGTCGAGCTGCTGGAGCACAACGCGGTGCGGGTGCGCCTGGCGAGCACGTGGTACTTCCCTGATCGACGGGGCGCGTGGGCCTCGCGCGCGGTCCGCCGCGTCCGCTGGGTGCATACCTTCTACGACGACGGGCGGCGGGTGACGCACCTGGCGATCAACAACGCCGGCGGACGCCGGATCGCCGCCGTCGCCATCCGCCCCGCCGAGCCTTGCGCCACGCCCGAAGCACCCCGCGTCGAGCGGATCGTCGCCGACGAGTTCGACGGGCCCGTGGGCCAGTGGAGCTGGCTGTGCGCGCCCGACGCCGCGGCGCGCCGGCGGTACGCCCGTCCGCCCGGGGTGCGGGTCGTGCTGGGCGAGCCGGGCTTCGCCCCCGGCGACGCCGACCGCGACCGCTTCGACGAGTCCCAGGGGTGCTACTTCCTACGGGCACGCGCAGGCAACTGCCGGTTCGTCGTAGCCCCCGCCGGCGACGCCCCGGGCCGCGCCGTCTTCCGCGTTGAAGGGCGCTGGACGCGACGAACCAGCGTCAACGCCGCAGGCTGCGCCGTGCGCAACGTCGTCCGCCTGCCCGACGGCGACGCCCTGTTCGCCCTCTCGGCGCGGGCGGACCACCCGACGCCGGTGGAGGTGACCGGGCCGGTGCCCCCGGCCGCGGGCCCGTAGGCCGGCTTCGTCGGCGACATACGGTGAACTCCGTCGTCCGGCCGGTCGATAAAGATGAAAGCGCCGCAGGTCCGCCGCGCCGCGGGAAGGGGCTTGACGTCCGCCGCGTGATCCGTCAAGCTGCAGCTCGCGATGAACCCCGGCGAGCACCCGGGACGACGCAGAGCGTATAGCGGGCGGAAAAACCGGCGCGTCTATGGAGAAAGGCGGATCGTGAAACGCAGGATGATACCGGCTGCCGCTGTGGCCAGCGCGATCGCGACGGGCCTGCTGGTTGGGGGCTGTCAGCAGATCCAGGACGCGCTGAAGACCGACAAGTACCGCTTCTTCCAGCCGAACCGGGTGGTCGAGCCGCCCGAACGTCCGGCGGTCAATCCGATCCTGGCGTCGATCGGGATGGGCGACCCGCACCAGGAACTGGTGCCCAACGCCACCTTCCCGCGCGAGGGCGACTGGTCCTACAGCGAGCGGGACTACATCATCGGCGCCGAGGACGTGCTGGACATCTCCGTGCTGGACCTGTTCCAGCAAGGGCTCGAGACCGTCCTGCGCCGTCAGGTCTCCACCAGCGGGTACATCGACATGCCCCTGCTTCCCGAGCGCGTCAAGGCCGAGGGGCTCACCGCCCGGCAGCTCAAGGAGGCCGTCAAGGACGCATACACCCCGGACGTCCTGCGGGACCCGACGGTGTCGATCTCCGTGGTCGCCAAGCGGCAGAACACGTTCTCCGTGCTCGGGGCCATCCAGCGACCGGGGACGTACAACGTCATCCGCAAGGACATGCGGCTGCTCGAGGCGGTGGCCACCGCCGGTGGCATCTCCCAGACCAACATCGAGTACCTGTACGTGATCCGCCCCCAGCCCGCCCGCGCCGAGACCCCCGCCGAAGCCCGGCCGGACGAGCAAAGCGAAGCCGAGCTGCCCGAAATACCCGCCGAGGCCGAGCCCGCCCAACCCGAGACCCAACCGGGCGAGCCGACCGGCGAGCCGACCGACACCGAGACCGAGGCCGCCCTGGAGGAGATCGAGCGGCTGCTGGGCGGGGACAACGGCACGCCGTCGCCACCTCCGGAGCAGTCCCCGTCGCCGTCGGCCGTTCCGCGATGGAGTGAGGCGTCCGCCACGGGCCCATCGACGGGTCCGTCCACGGCGCCGTCACCGACGGGCGGCGACTCCCGCCGGGTCAAGTGGATCTACTCGGACGGGCGGTGGATCCCGGTCGAGGAGGAGGCCCCGCCCGCGCCCGAGCCGTCGGGCCGCGGCGCCGAGCGGGTCCGCCCCGCGGGCAAGCGGCCCCGCCGCCCGGAGACGGGCACCCCGCGCCATCCGCGCTCCCTGGCGCCGCGCGACCAGCGCCGCAAGCGGGACCCGTTCAGCTGGGAGGAGGTCACCAGGTCGGACATGGCGCGGATCATCGCGATCAACCTGAAAAAGCTCCGCGCCGGCGATCCGCGGATGAACATTGTCATCCGCAGTAACGATATAATCCATGTACCGACATTGGAGGTCGGCGAATTCTACGTGGGCGGGGACGTACTCCGCCCCGGCGTGTACTCGCTCACCGGACGGAACGTGACGGTCAAGCAGGCCGTCACCGCCGCAGGCAACCTGGGTCCCCTAGCCTGGCCGGAGCACTCGGTGTTGATCCGGCGACTGGGCGGTGAGCAGGAGCAGATCGTATCGCTGGATCTGGAGGCGATTTTCCAGGGCGACGAGCCGGATCTGTTTCTGCGGCCGGACGACATGATCGTGGTGGGCACCGACCCGCGGGCGAGCTTCTACGCCGTCATGCGCAACGCGTTCCGCATGACCTACGGGTTCGGGTTCATCTACGACCGGAACTTTGCCGATCCCCAGTTCACCACGCCGACCAGCCGCCGCTTCACGCGGTGGTAATCGCGCCACCCGGCGGGGGACGGACCACTCGCCGACCGGCGCGGCGCGAAGTGCCATGACCGACAGACCTTCTCAAGCTCAAGCGGCTTCGGCCTCGTCGCGGGATCGACGACTGGCGGATATGGTCGCTGCGCCGAGCGCGGCGCCCAGCTTCCGCCGCGCGTTTCCACCCGAGACGCTGACGAAGGTGCTGGTAGTGGCCGGCCTGTTCGCCTGGCTGACCTGGTGGCAGTTTCCGTCGCTGGTGGCGCGGTGGATCAACGACCCGAACTGGTCCCACGGATTCGTCATTCCGCTGTTCAGCATCTTCCTGATCTACAACCGCTGGGAGGACCTGCTTCGCGCCAGGCGGCGGGTGTGCCTGTGGGGGCTTCCCATCGTCGCGCTGGCGATCGTCGGGATGTTCGCCGGGGTGTATCCCGTCCGCAACGCCATGTTCCAGCGGGCGAACATGGTGTTCCTGCTGTTCGGTCTGGTGCTGTACCTCGCCGGACCGTCGATCATCCGCCTGACCTGGCTGCCCATCCTGTACCTCCTGTTCGCCGTGCCCCTGCCCGAGCTGCTCTACGGACGGATCGCCGGTCCGCTGCAGGAGCTCGCCGCCATCGGCTCGACGTTCCTGCTGCGCCTGTTCGGTGTGGACATCTCCGCCACGCGCAGCCACCTGGAGCTGCTCAGCGTCAACGGAAACTGGCATCAGTTGACCGTGGCCGAGGCGTGCGCGGGTATGCGCCTGCTGATGGCCTTCGCCGCACTGGGCGTGGCGATGGCGTATCTGCAGGCCCGCCCGCTGTGGCAGCGGGTGACGCTGGTCGTCGCCGGCATTCCCATCGCGGTGCTGTGCAACGTGTTCCGCGTGTCGATCACCTCGACGATGTACGTGCTGGACAAGCCACAACTGGGCCAGGATTTCATGCATACCTTCACCGGCATGCTGATGCTGGTCCCGGCGCTGATGCTGCTGTGGCTGCTGAGCAAGCTGCTCGAGGCGCTGTACGTCGAGGAGGAAGACGATCCCGGACCGGACCGGACCGGCGCCGCCCCGGCCGGCGAGACGGCGGGACGATCATGACCGCACCAGCGGACAACTCCCCCCTTCGCGCCCTGCGCGGGGCGATGCGCGACCGCCACTTCGTCGCCGCGGCGGTGCTGCTGGGCGTCTGCGCCGGCGGATGGAACGTCGCACAGACCCAACTGCAATGGGTGATGATGAAGGAACCCGTGCCCTGGCCCGCGGGCGTGCGCGTCGACGAGGGCTTCCGCCTGACGACGCTGGCCGAGGTCTTCCGCGACGCCGACGGCGAGGTCCGCTACAGGATGATCACCGAAGACGCCGACAACGACGGCCGGACGGACGGCGAAGTCCTCATCCGCGACGAGGAGATGGACCTGCTGGGGATCGGGCACCCCAAAGACCGCAGCCGCCGCCCCCGGCGGCGCAGCAACTGGCACGTGTTGCGGCGCTACCGCGACGTCGAGACCAATCAGGTCTGGTCCCTCGGCGTGTACTACTACACCGGCATGCTGGATACCGTCCCCCACGTTCCCGAGCGATGCGGACAGGCCGCGGGAATGACCCCCGTCGAGCGGAGGTCCGGCACCCTGACGTTCCAGATCCCCCCCGCGGCGCTGGACCCGGAGGCGCCCGGGGTGAAGTGGTCCGGTCCGATCCCGGTGCAGCGGGCGACCTTCCAGGACAAGCACGGCCGGATGATCCCGGAATTCTACACCTTCAGCTTGAACGGGCGCGCGGAATCGAGCTGGGAGAAGGTCCGGCTGTACCTGACGGCACCGTGGATCAAGTACTGTTACTTCGTCAAGATCCAGTTCCGTCCGCTGGAGCGCGCCCCGTTCGAGGAGCTGAACCGGCAGGCGAAGCATTTCGCCGCCTGCGCGCTGCCCGAGGTGTTCAAGGCGCTGCCCACGACCGAGGACGTCCGGCGCGCCGAGCAAGCAGCAGAGGAAAACTGACCCCCCCCGTCCGCGAGACAAGAGACCGACATGGCACGACGCAAACGACTGAACAAGCGATTGATCCTGCTGCTCGGCGCCTTCGGAGGGATTTTGGTGGCCGGGGTGCTGGTGCTGGTTTTGGGGGGCCTTCCCGCGGACGCTGCGGCGGCCGCTGCCGAGGGGATCAAGGCCTACGAGGCGGCCCAGGCGTCCATTGAGCAGGGCGAGTACGAGAAGGCCAAGTCCCAACTCGTCAAGGCGCTGAAGAGTTACAAGCGCGCCGCCGACGCCGACGAGGACAACGCGGACTACATGTACCAGCTCGCGGTGATCCGTCGCGCCCTGGCCGAGCGCATCCCCGCGCCGACAATGACGCAGACGGAGCGACAGGAGTACGGCGGGCGGTACGAGTCCGCGTTGCGCAAGGCGCTGCGGCGCGATCCGAACCACCGCGAGGCGCGGGCGGCGCTGGTGGAGCTGGCGTGGATGCGGGCGCGCAACAGCGACACCGGATGGGCCGAGTTCGTCACCGAGGCGGGCAAGCTCCTGGAGCTGCAGCAGGACGCCGAGACCTACTTCCGCCGCGGGTATGCCCATCGGCGGCTGCTGGCGATGC
>JBMCUM010000046.1:0-10425 GCA_048622595.1 Planctomycetota bacterium
CGGCCTCGATGGTCAAGCTCTCCTCGTCGCTCGACTCGCGGACGATCCCCGCCAGCCGCGCCGCCGGAATCAGCGCCTCGCCGTCTTCCTCAACCTGCACGGCCGTGACCTGATAGCGCACGCCGGCCTCGAGGTCCGTCGCCAGCAGCGTCAACACCCCGTCTCCGGCGACGAGCTTGACACACTGGAGCACGGGCTTGGGCGTCCGCGCCGCCACCAACTGACCCGTCACCGTCAACGCTTCCTGCAATGCCGCCGTCTGCGCCTGTACCTTCATGGCAGCTCCCATCCGGGCCGCAAGCCCTCAAGACCTGGTTCGTATGCGACTTCTTATAAGCGCGGCCGTCTCGGCATGCAAGCCCCGGGTGAAAACGGAAGAACCTTTCGGCGACCGGCGATGCGCTACCGCCGGGCGGGCATGCCCGCTCGCCGCGGCGAGCAGATCCGGCGACGCCGGACGGCGCCGCACGGAAACACGCGGTGTGCCTGATCGCCCGACGTATCCTATGTTTCCGCCGTGCGACGGTCGCGCCGACGACGGGGCGGCGCTTCGTGGAACCCGGGGCAGTGGAGTGACGATGCGAAAACCGCGTATCCTTGCCGAGGCCGCGGACGTGGCCCGTCCGGTCCTCATCTCGCTGATTGCAATGGGAGTCGCCGGCTGCGCGCTGATGGTGCAGGACTGGGGCGCCTCGTCGTGGTTGCTGGGCGGGGTGCTCGCCGTCCTGGGCGTCGGGCTGGTCCTCCAGGTCCGCTGGTCCGTCCGCCGGCTGGGTCGGGAGTGCACCGCCGCCCGCCGCAGCGCGCGCCAGGCAGAACGCCACTACGTCGCCGTCCTGCGCAAGATCGTCCGCCACGTCGAGTCCCGTGAGACGTATTGGGACGGGCACAGCGCGAACGTGGGCGCCCTTGCGCGTCGGATGGCCGAGCGGATGCACCTGCCCCCTGAGCGGTGCGAGCTGCTGGGTCTGGCCGGGGAGCTGCACGACCTGGGCATGCTCGCCGTGCCCGAGGCGGTCCGCCTGAAACGCAAGGGGTTCGCCGCAGCCGACTTCCGCGTCATCCAGAAGCACAGCCAAGCGTCCTACGACCTGCTCGAGCCGCTATCGATGCTCCGGCCGGTGCTCGCTGCCGTGCGGTACCACCACGAGCGGATGAACGGGACGGGGTATCCCGAGGGGCTCAGCGGCCCGAGCATCCCGCGCGGCGCGCGGATCATCGCCGCCGCCGACGCTTACGACGCCATGACGCACGACCGCCCCCACCGTCCGGCGCTGTCGCCCCCTGCGGCCATTCGGGAGTTGCGCCGCTGCGCGCCGTCGGGCTACGACCCGTCCTGCGTCGAGGCGCTGGCGCAGGTGGTGAATCTCGCGACGATAGACGGCGGCACCCAGCCGCAGGACGCCGCCGCGGACGCCGGCGCCCGCCCGGCGCTTGCACCGCGGAGCTGAGCCCGTCGCGAGGGTTACGTCTGCTAGCTGTCGGCGCCGGGCTCCTCGGAGTCACCGCCGCCTTCGGTGCGTTCCTCGCCACGACGGGGCGGGTGCTTGCGTCCGGCCAGCGACTTGACCGGACCGCCGTCGGACTCGCCGTCGGACGGGCGCTGCCCGCGCTCGCGCTTGATGGCGTCGTACACCTCTTTGCGGTGGACGGCGATGTGCGGCGGCGCGGTGATGCCCAGGCGCACCTTGTCCCCCCGTACGTCCACGACGGTGATCCCGATATCGTCACCGATCATGATCGTCTCGTCGCGTTGTCGAGACAGCACCAGCATCGACGGCTCCTTCCCTGGAATCGTCGGGCGACCGGAACGATCCGCCGCCGGGCTCCGTCCCGGGGCGCGGCCCCACCGGCCGCGATTTCCACTATATATCGGACAGACGCCCCCGCGATGTGAGCACCTTTCAAGACTATCTCAGGCGGACGCTGCGAGCGGCGCTAAACTTGCACCGCCTCCGGGCGGACGCTACCGTGAAGGCATGAACACCACGGGCGATATCCATCCCCCGGCCACCGTGATCGAGTGGGTCGGCGACGCCGTCCGGGGATACCTGCGCCTGCTGGACCAGACCAAGCTGCCCGGCGAGACCGCCTACATCAACTGCCGCGACGCCGAGGCGGTCCGGCAGGCGATCCGCCGCCTGTCCGTCCGCGGCGCTCCGGCCATCGGCGTCGCCGCCGCCTACGGGATGGTCGTCGCCGCCGAGTGGATCCCGGGCGGGCGGGACTTCCTGACCGGCGTGGACGCCGCGGCGGAATATCTCGAATCGTCGCGCCCCACGGCGGTGAACCTGTCCTGGGCGGCGCGGCGTGTCGCCGACAGCGCCCATCGCGTCGTCGCCGACGAGACCGACGCGTTCCGCCAGGCCATGCTGGAAGAGGCCCGTGCCATCCACGCCGAGGACGCGGCGATGTGCCTGTCCATCGGACGCTATGCCGCGCCGGTCATCGAGCAGCACCACGCCGTCCTGACCCACTGTAACGCCGGGGCACTGGCCACGGCGGGGATCGGAACGGCCACCGCGGGCATGTACGTCGCCCACGCCGGCGGGCACGAGCTGACCGTCTACTGCGACGAGACGCGTCCGCTGCTGCAGGGCAGCCGCCTGACCGCCTGGGAACTCGCCCAGGCCGGCATCGACGCCGTCGTCATCACCGACAGCATGGCCGGGCAGGTCCTCAAGGAAGGGCGCGTCGGGATGGTCATCACCGGCGCCGACCGCATCGCCGCCAACGGCGACGCGGCCAACAAGATCGGGACCTATCCCCTGGCGGTGCTGGCCGCGCGGCACGGCGTGCCGTTCTACGTCGCCGCGCCCTACAGCACGTTCGACCTGTCGCTGCCTAGCGGGGACGAGATCCCCATCGAGCAGCGCGGCGGCGAGGAGATCGTCCGCGGGTTCGGGCGGGCGACGGCACCGGACGGCGTGCGGACGTACTGCCCGGCCTTCGACGTCACCCCCGCCGAGCTGATTACCGCCATCATCACCGACCGCGGGGTAATCCAGCCGGTCACGAGCGAGCAGGTCTCACGCGTCCTGGCTGCGGGCGCGGCGTCGTGAGCCGCCCGCTCCGGGCCGATCACTGCATATCGCGCGAGTCGCCCAAGCGATGTGATGCATTCTGCCGGAATAGGCGGTCACCGCGTGCGGCGCGGTCCACTTCGTAGCTCCTTTCTGATACCCGGCTTATGTGCGAAAGCGCCCCGCCGTGACGCCTTGGCATGCACTTCGCAGTGACATCGCACCGTATGAGCGCGTCTCGCGCCGCGGCCACCCGAGGCGCGCGGAACCTGAGCGTAGATCGCCGTAGGCCGGGGTGGCTGATGGGGCAGGTGCCGCCCCGGCGCGGCGATTTTCTATTGCGACCGCACCGTCGCTACGGTAGCCATCACCTCCGCGGCGCCGCCGGCGCCGGCGAACCATGAGCTACCTGGCGGACATGCGGGCGCTGGTCGGGGCGCGGACGCTGCTGCTTCCCGGCGTCCGGGCCCTCATTCTCGATCCCGACGGCCGCATCCTGCTCCAGCGCAGGGCGGACATGGACCGGTGGGGCCTGCCCGCCGGGTCCGTCGAGATCGGCGAGACCGCCCTGGAGGCGCTGCACCGCGAGGTCGCCGAGGAAACGAACCTGCGGGTCCTCGAGGCCGAGCCGATGGCCCTGTACAGCGGCGCGGACCAGGAGCTGGTCTATCCCAACGGCGAGCGGGTGGCGTGCTTCTCTGTGGCGTTCGTGGTCCGGCGGTGGGCGGGCGAACCCTGCGCAGACGGTGTCGAGGGCAGCGAGGTCCGCTTTTTCGACCCGGCGAGCCCCCCCGAGGACATGGTGGACATCCACCGGCGAACCCTGGAGGATTACCGCCGATACAATGGGACGTTCTTCCTGGCGTGAACGACAGCAGGAATCCGCAGGAGCAATCGATGCAACTGGACCAGACGCGCATCTCCCGGATCATTCTCGACGGGTACCACGAGAAGCTCGCCGAACGCCTAACCAGCGACGTGCTGATCGTCGGCGCCGGACCGGCCGGGCTGATGTGCGGGCTGCTGCTGGCACGCCGCGGGGTGAAGGTCACGCTGCTGGAGAAGCGCCTCACCGCCGGCGGCGGCATCTGGGGCGGCGGCATGGGCATGAACGAACTCGTCGTCCAGGACGAGGCCGTCGACCTGCTCGATGAGGTCGCCGTCCGCCACCGCGACCGCGGAGACGGGCTCCACAGCGCCGACTCGGTCGAGCTGGCCGCCGCGCTGACCGCCTCGGCCGTCCGGGCCGGGCTCGTGCTGATCAACCTGATGACCGTCGAGGACCTCTCGGTCCGCGCCGGGCGCGTCATCGGCGTGGTCGCCAACCGCTCCATGATCTCCGGGAACCTGCACGTCGACCCGATCATGCTCTCCGCCGAGGCGATCCTCGACGGGACCGGCCACGAGGCCGTCTGCGTCCAGGCACTGCGCCGCCGCGGACTGCTGACCGGCATGCCGGCCGGCAGCGGCGTCGAGGGGCCCATGGACCCCTCGGCGGGCGAGGCGTTCGTCGTGGAAAACGCCGGACAGGTCTACCCGGGGCTTTACGTCGCCGGGATGAGCGTCAACGCCGCGCTCGGCGGGCCCCGCATGGGACCGATCTTCGGCGGGATGCTCCTGTCAGGCCGGAAGATCGCCGACCGCATCGCCGACGACATCGCTCGCAACGCATGACCCAGCCGCACCACAGCGCGCAGCGATACACCTTTGGGCCGGTGCCCTCGCGCCGCCTGGGCAGGTCGCTGGGCGTGGACCTGGTTCCCCTCAAGACGTGCAGCTACGACTGCCTTTACTGCCAGCTCGGCCGGACCACCTGCAAGACCGCCGAGCGGCGCCCCTGGGTGCCCACCGACGCGGTGCTGGAAGAGCTGGACCACGTCCTGCCCCCGCGCGGCGCCGCGTCCGGGCTGGATTACGTCACGTTCAGCGGCTCGGGCGAACCGACGCTGCACAGCGACGCCGGGCGCATCATCGAGTTCATCAAACATCGCACCGACGTACCCGTCGCGGTGCTGACCAACGGGTCGCTGCTCTGGCGCGACGAGGTGCGCGCCGAGTTGGACGACGCCGACCTCGTCGTGCCCTCCCTGGACGCAGGAAACGCGCCGATGTTCCGCGCGATGAACCGACCGACCGACGAGATCGGGTTCGACCGGATGATGGGCGGGCTGGAGGCCTTCACGCGGGACTTCGACGGGCAGGTCTGGCTGGAGGTGTTCCTGCTGGACGGGTACAACGCCGACGACGACGAGGTCCGCGCCATCGCCGACGCCGCCCGCCGCGTCGCCCCCGACCGCGTGCAGCTCAACACCGCCTGTCGACCCGCCGCCGAGCCGTTCGCCCGCGCCGTCCCGGCCGAAACGCTCGAGGAGCTGTCCTGCCGCTTCCAGCCGCCGGCGGAAGTGATCGCCGCGCGCCTCGAGGCGCCGGGACCGCCCCGCTTCGACGCCGGATGCGAGGAGATCCTCAACATGCTGCGCCGTCGGCCCTGCTCGGTGGCGGACATCGCCGCGGCCAGCCGCAGGCACCGCAACGAGGTCGTCAAGTACCTCCAGCAGCTCCAGGCCGAGGGGCGCGTCACCGCGTCGCGCAGCGGAACGGTGACCTACTACGCGGCCAGAGGGTAGCGATCCGCCGCACAACGGGCCGAAGGATTTCCCGTCCGCAACGTGCCTACAATTGCGGTGACGACCTGCCCCCAACCCCGGACGCCACGAGGAGACCCCGCGATGTGCCACGAGAGACCGACGATGCCGCTGATCGGCGAGCATGCCCCGAGCTTCACCGCCGAGACCACCCAGGGGGCCATCAACTTCCCCGAGGACTACCAGGGCAAGTGGGTGATTTTCTTTTCCCACCCGGCCGATTTCACGCCGGTCTGCACCACGGAGTTCATGACGTTCGCCACCATGGCCGATGAATTCCGCGAGCTGAATTGCGAGCTGCTGGGCCTGTCGATCGACAGCAACTTCAGCCACATCGCCTGGCTGCGAACGATTCGCGAGAAGATCGCCTACAAGGGCATGAGCGGCGTGAAGGTCGCCTTCCCGGTCATCAGCGACCTGACGATGGAGGTCGCCGGTAAGTTCGGCATGGTCCAGCCCGGCGCGAGCAACACCCAGGCCGTCCGCGCCGTGTTCGTCATCGACCCCGAGGCCACCGTCCGCGCCATCCTTTACTACCCGCTGGAGAACGGGCGGAACATGACCGAGATCAAGCGCCTGCTGCTGGCGCTGCAGCACACGGACACCCACGGCGTGGCCACGCCGGCCAACTGGACCCCGGGCGAGGACGTGATCGTCCCGCCACCGGGCTCGTGCGCCGCGGCCGAGCAGCGTCTGGAAAAGCCCGGCGAAGATGTCGAGGTCCTTGACTGGTTCCTGTGCCTCAAGAAGTGCCCGCACGGCGGGTAGCCGCCCGCCTGCGCGTTCCGCCCGCTGCGGCCTTTGATCGAACGGGGGTTGCCGATACAATGCCCGCGACAGGCCCGGGGCGGACGGAATGAAACCTCCCACCGGAGTACGCATGATGAAGACTCGCACCGCAGCCGTGACAACCTTCGCACTGGCGCTGGCCGTCGTCGGAACGCTCAGCGCCGCCCCCTCCACAGGCCCCCTGCATGGACGGCGCGTCGCGGCGCTGGTTGCCGACGGCTTCCACCCGGCCGAGACGCCCCAGCCCATCGCACACCTGGAGAAGCTCGGGGCCGAGGTCATCGTGGTCGGGATCGAGCCGGGCACGGTCAGCGCCGCCTTCGGACCGCTGAAGCTCGACATCGAGAAGCGCGCCCGCGACGTGTCCATGGACGGGATTGACGGGGTGTTCATCCCGGGTGGCACGTCGCCGGCGAAGCTGCGGAAGGACGAGGGCGTGCTGGACTTCGTGCGGCGAGCCGTCGAGGCCGACAAGACGGTGGCCGCCATATGCCATGGCCCGCAGGTGCTGATCTCCGCGGGCGTGCTGGAGGACCGTCAGGCCACCTGCGTCGTGGTCGAAGAGCGCAAGTACTACGACGTCCGCGACGAGATCACCGAGGCCGGAGGCACCTACGTCAACAGGGCCGTGGTCATCGACGGGAACATCGTCACCTCCCGCCTTCCGGGCGACGTTCCGCAGTTCCAGGACGCCTTCGCCAAGATGCTCGCAGGCGCCTACGACTACGAGTTGACGTGCGAGCATCTGGTCGAACCCGAGCGGCTGCTGCCCTACGTCACGAAGGTCGCCGATTACTGGAGCGAGGCGCTCGACGAGGAGCACGGGGGCTGCTTCACCAACGTCGAACGGGACGGTACGCCGAAGAACACCAACAAGGGCACGCTCGCCCAGAGCCGCGCCGTCTACGGCGCCGTCCGCGCCTTCCAGGTCTCCGGCGACGAGCGCTACCTCGACCAGGCCGAGCGGGTGCTGCGATTCCTCTACGAGCACGCGTGGGACGAGGAGCACGGCGGGTGGTTCGCGCAGGTCGATCGAGAGGGCAACGTGCTGGGCGGGCGGGACCAGGCGCACAGCGCGTTCGTGGAGCACTACGCCCTGGTGGGCATCGCCGCGATGGTCGAGGCCACCCGCGCGGCCGAACACGAGGACTGGCTGCAGCGGGCGCGCGAGGCGAACGACCGCCTGTGGGACGAGCGAGAGGAGGTCGACGGGTATTACGACAGCGCCTCACGGGACTGGTCGCGGCGCAGCGGCAAGGGCTTCACGGCCGAGGGCGACGCCATAACCGCGCACCTGCTGGCGGATTACCTGACCGGACGGGCTCCCGACCGCCGCGCCCGCCTGCGGGCGGTCGCGGACAACCTGGTGGAGCATTTCGTCGGCAACATGGACGCCGAGGGCGTCGCGGCGCTCTTTCCGTACGCGTACGATTCCGACTGGAACATTGACCGCGACGTGACGGAGCTGGACATCGGGCACCTCCTCAAGACGGCATGGCACCTGCAGCGGGCGTACCTCGTCTTCGGCGACGAGCGCTATCGCCAGGCGTCCGCGCGCATCATGGAGCGGTTCCGCACTCACGAACGCGGAACGGAGAACGCGCTGTGGGACGACGAGACCGGCATACCCAGGGGGCGGGCGCGCTGGGCGAGCGGCAAAGTCTATCAACCGTCCGGGGCGTGGTGGACGCTGGAGCAGGCCGTCACCGCCGGCCTGCTCGCCTGGCATACGGGCTTCCGCACCGCCGATATCGAGGTCGCCGACCGCACCATGCGCTTCTTCCTGGAGCATTACTGGGACGACGAACACGGCGAGGCGTTCGTGCACGTCGCACCGGACGGGAAGGTCCTCACAGACAGGAAGGGATGGGGCTTTCACACCGCCGAGCTGATGTACTGCGCGTACCTGTACAGCAGCTTGTTCTACCACCACCAGCCGGTCACGCTCCACTACCGGTTCGAGCCCGCCGAGAAGGAGCGGCGCATCAAGCTCACCCCGCTGGCGATCCCGGACGAGGCGCTGACCATCAAGGCCGTGCAGCTCGACGGGAAGCCCTACGAGTCGTTTAAGCCGCGCTCGCGGACGCTGCACCTCAAACCCGGCGTCGGCGGCGTGTTCCGGGTGACCTTCAAGTGAGGCGAGGGAAGGTGTCCCGGCAGGCACCCCGATTAAGGATACGGCTCATGGGCGAGAGATTGCGTCGGGTCTTCGTTGCGGCGGTCGGTCTTGCGGGCTCATGCGGGATCCTCGGTTGCGCATCCTTCGCCGGGCGCGTGCCTTCGCTGACCGTCGCCCGGACCGGCCAGACGCCCGCTTGGGCGCAGAAACAGCGCGAACTGCTGGAGCTGAACGCGCGGGCCGTGAAGCTGTGGGCCCAGGCGTACCTCCTGCCCAACGGCTGGGTCAACGTCGAGTACATGCACGGCGCCGGCGTCGTGGCGCCCGATGACCTGATGGAGACGACCTTCAAGATGCCGCTGCTCTACGCCCTCGGCGCCGAGCAGGTCACGTGGGACGTGTGGTGGAAGATATGGCGGGGGCATCTCGACCAGTGCGAGCAGATGGGGGTGTTCGAGCGGGGGATGCCGAGTCTCGACTGGCACCACAACGGCGAGCATTACCATCCTTTCTGGCTGGCGGCACTGTGCGTGCCGAACGACCCGGAGTACCGTCGGCAGGCGCTGAGATATGCCTCCTATTTCGACGGCACGGACCCCGAAGTGCCCAACTACGACCCCGAGAACAAGGTAATGCGCAGCATGCTCTCCGGCGGCTCGGGCCCGATCCTCGAGCCCACCCGGGAGCACTGGGACCCCCGGGGCGGGGCGGCATGGGATTCCTGGCTCGACTGCGTTCATGACAACCCGATAAACCTCGTCACCACCTGTTTCGGAACAAACGCTTTCATGCTGACCGGCGATGAGCGCCACCGTCGGGTGGTGGTCGAATACATAGACGCATGGCGCCGGCGCGCCGAAGCCAACGACGGTATCGTCCCCTCCATCGCTTTGGCGGATGGTACGGTCCCGGAACAGTGGTGGGGCGGAGTCATGGGATGGGCCTTCGGCGATACCCGCTACGGCGGTCGCTACGCTTTCGGCGGCGTGTTCCAGGTCAGCTCGGGGCCCCGCGCCGCCTGGGCAAACGCCCTGCTTCTGACCGGAGATGCTTCGTATTACGACACGATGCGGACGCTTGCCGACGAGCTGTGGGGACATCGCTTCTACGACGAGAAAGGGCGCGTGGACCTTCCCAGCGAGCGGGTGGCCGACGGTTGGAGCGGCAGCCAGCGCCGCCACAGGGGCGGGCAACGCCTCGGCGTGTACGCCACGATGCTGGCCAACATCTACCTCGCTACCATGAGCGAGGAAGACCTCCAGCGCGTCCTGGAGCGACGAGACGCTCAGGGTTACGCCGGCCATGCCAGACCATTCTACGAAAGCGGGAACGAGCCCGAGTGGATAGCTTGGCTGGGCGGGGAGAACCCGGGCTGGCATGAGCGTGCGCTCGATGAGGGCATCTCCACGGTCAGCGACCAGCTCGTCTACCTGGCGGAGGAGGCCGATCGCGGCCCGGAAGTCGAGCGTGTGATCGCAACGGAGCCGCCGTGGACGGTCGGGCACGTCGGTCCGCTGGTGAACCTGATGACAGGCGGCGTCCTGCCGCTGTGGCACGGACAGCTTCACCTGGCGCGCTTCCGCTACTTCGACCCGGAGTCGCAGCGCCCCGGCATCCCGCCGGACGTCGCGGCGCTGGTGGAGTCCATGAGCGACACGGGCGCCGCGCTGGTCCTGGTCAACACCAGCCGGACGGACTCCCGCCGCGTGCTCGTGCAGGCCGGCGCCTACGCCGAGCACCAGTTCCAGACCGTGCGTGTCGAGGGCAAGCCCGCCCTGGCGGTCGACGGCACGCTGTTCGAGGTCGAGCTGGCGCCGCGGGCGACGGCGCGCCTCGACGTGCGCATGAG
>JBMCUM010000047.1:0-10395 GCA_048622595.1 Planctomycetota bacterium
CTGGTGAAGTCCGGGTTGATCGCCCGCTCGACGCGGTGGAAGCCCTCTTTGGGCAGGCGCGGCCGTCGGCGCCGCTGCCCGTTGACCCACAACTGGGCGAACCCGCCGTCGGCGAGCAGCGAGGCATCCGGCTCGGTGGCCCATGCCGTGCGGCCGTTGACCGTCTCGATCCGCCACGGCCCGTCGATGCGTCGCCCGCCGCTGAGAACGGGCGTCTCGCCCTCGTAGGCGGACCAGACGATCGGCCAGGTCCGCGCCAGGCGGTTGCTCTGTCGACCGAAACCGGAGTCCTCGCCCGTCAGGCGCCACGGGCGGTCGAGTTCGTAGAGTCCGCCGCGAAGGACGACTTCCAGCTCCGCCGGCTCGGACAGGGCGTCGCGCCGGGCGCGGACCGCGCGTTGGGCGGCCTCGAGCGTCCGGAGCGGCCCGTCCGTGCGGTCGTCGTTCGGGTCGGGCAGGTCGCCCGACCAGTCGTCGTTTCCGTCCGTCGATACGTAGATGCGTGTCATGGGCTGTGCTCTCCGCGTGGTCCGGCGGCGTGACGGTTACTCCGAGCCGGTCCAGGTCTCGGTCGGGTCCCTGGGGTTGGACGCGTCGATGGGGTTGACGACGATTTTCAGGCCCTTGGGGACGGAAATCCCGCCTTGCAGCAGCGGGTCGTCGGTGTGGCGCATCCACCGCTCCAGGCGCGCCTGCATATCCGCCAGCACATCCGCGTGGGCGGGGTCGTCGGCGAGGTTGTTCCGCTCGTGCGGGTCGAAGACCAGGTCGTACAGCCGGTGCTCGGGCAGCTCGACGGCGTGGCTCCACCCGTGGGCCTTCCACAGGTCCTTGCTGAGCGACTCGTCGCAGTTGGCCATTCGCCGCCCGCGGTTGGCGTCGAAGTGACGGATGTACTTCCAGCGCTCGCCGCGAATCGCGCGCTGCGGCTCGTAGGACGCGTGGAAGTTGATCTCCGCGAAGGTCTCTTCCCGGATCGACTCGGCGCCGGTCGCAAGGGGCAGCATCGACTCGCCGACCAACCACTCCGGTCGGTCGATGCCCGCTACCTCGCAGATCGTGGGGTAGACGTCCACGTGGCTGACCATGCCGTCGACGACCTTCCCGCCGGCGAAGCCGCGCGGACCGCGCAGGATGAGCATCACGCCCAGCCCGTGGTCGGTCAGATTGCACTTCATGTCGGGAAAGGCGATGCCGTGGTCCGTCGTGCAGATCACCAGCGTGTTGTCCGCCAGACCGGACCGGTCCAGGGCTTCGAGCACCTGCCCCATGTGCAGGTCCATGACTTGCACGGCGTCGATGTAGTCGGCCATGTCGCGGCGCGTCTCGGGCGTGTCGGGAATCGGGTCCGGAGGCCGGACGTACCGCGGGTCGGTCTTGGTCGCGTAGCTCGGCGGGGGCGAGAAGCCCCGTCCCATCCGATGCGGATCGCTGAGCCCGACGCTGAGGAAGAACGGCTCGTCCGGCGCGTCCAGCAGGAACTCCACGCCGCCGCCGGCGCCCCAGCTGTCCATCCGCCGGTCGTAGGGCAGCTCGTCGCCGCGCCGCAGCACGTGCTGGATGCCGGCCAAGGCGCTGGTATAGCCCGCCCGCTCGCGCAGCACGTTGGCGATGTGGTGCTCCGGGCGGCTCAGCGTCCAGCCGCGCCGGCCCGCCAGGCCGAACATGCCCGCCTGGTGGGGCCACTGCCCCGTGACCAGCGACGCCCGGCTTGGCGAGCAGGTCGGGTTGGCGCAGAACGCCCGGCGGAACAGCACGCCCTCCTCGGCGAGGCGCTGGACGTTGGGTGTGTCGATGGCGTGGCCGTACGGCTGGACGTATCGGCCGGCGTCGTGACTGTGCAGGTAGAGGATGTTCGGTCGGCTCATGGGGCGGCTCCGTAGTCAGTTCGCGTCGCGTCGGTCCGGGGCGGACGTCGTCGCGGCGCTGTCGCGGTCGGATGCGCGCAGAAGCGCGCGGAGATCGGGTTCGATGGCGTCGGCCATGCGGTGGAAGCCCAGGTCACTGGGGTGGGACCCGTCGACCGTGTCGTCGCAGTCGGCGCCGAGCAGCGTGGCGCCGTCGACGTAGCGCCAAGGGGCGTCGGCCTCTGCGGCGAGCTTCTCGTGCAGCGCTCGCCACCGATCGTCCTCGCGTTTCCATCGCTCCAGGTACCCGGGCGCGATCCAGTGATGCGCGTGCCGGCGCGCGCCGACCATCAGCACGGGCGTGGTCGGACGGGCGGCCAGCAGCTCACGGAGGAACGGCTCGGCGTTGGTTTCGATGGTTGCGAGGTTCATGTTGGGGATGGGGTCGATGACATACACCGCCGGGTCCAGTTCGGCAAGGATGCGCCCCAGCGGCGGCTCGCAACGGGCCGCGCCGGAGAACCCCAGGTTCAGCACCGGCCGATCGAGGCGACGGCGGAGGATCGCCGGGTACGTCATCCCCGGGCGGCTCGCCGACGAGCCGCGCACCACGGACGTACCGTAAACGGCGACGGGACGGGTCGAGCCCGCCGGCGCCGCGGTGACCGTTGCCTCGGGCGGCACGCCGATCTCGATCCGCTCGAGGGAGTACGTCAGCGGCAGGTTCAGCAGGAAAGTCCGTCGACCGGACAGGTTTGCGATGATCGGCGTCCGCCCCGAGGGCACGAACCCGTGGGTCGACGTGGCCGCGTAGCGCCAGACGTCGCCGTCGCGGGCGTAGAGGTCCAGCCACTTGATGTACTGATCGGGGTTGTCCGGCGGGCGGCGCAGGATGGCGCGGGCGTGGATTTGCGCAGCGTCGGTCTCGAAGCGCACGGCGAAGCCCGTCGTCTGGCGTGCCTGGCGCCAGACGGCCTCGCTGGCGGCATGCTCGGCGTGGGCGGGCAGGCGGTCGTACCGGTGCGCCAGGGCGTCGGCGTCCCACCCGCGGCCCTCGAGAGTCAGCGAAAGGGCGTCGATCCATCGCAGCTTGTCCTGCGGTTCGCCCATCAGGACGCCTCCTGACGCGCATGGGGATCGCTTCCGACGGGCCCGCGAGGCCCCCACGTCGCGGGCGGGCGGACGCCCAGATCCCAAGCGGGCGATCCGTCCGCCAGTCGGTAATCGTCGTGCTGCGGGTCGCGGAACTTCGGGTCGGCGGCGATGCTGTGCCTCTCGCGGCCCATCGCGCGCATGGCCTCAATGCAGCGTATCGCGAGGTCCGGATCGGCCGGGCACCACAGCACGTTGTCGTCGAAGTTGGGCTCGTCGAGGCGCCCGCCGAATCCGCCGCCTCCGTAGAAGGGCGCGGGCGGCTGCGGGGGCTCGGGCGGGGCCTCGTTGAGGATCACGATGTTCCGTTTGACGTTGGCGCCCCAGCTTGCGGTGCGGCGCGACAGGATCGCCGCGGCCGAGAGGCAGTCCACAACCACGTTGTCCGTCATGTCGTTGACGTGCTTGAGGGTCAGCCCGGCGCCGGCGACGCGGACCAGGACATTACGCTCGATGCGGGTATACCACTGCATGTCGTCGGTGCGGACGGCCGAGTGCACGCCGGGCGAGGGGATGTCGTGGACGTAGTTTCCGCAGATGACGTTGCCCCACCCGGTTCCGGAGATGTAGATGCCATTGCCGTCGCCCATCCGTTGCATCACGTCGTGGATGTCGTTGAACTCCACCACGTTGTGCCGGCAGGCGAGCTGCCCGACGGTAAAGGGAAACTCCCGCGGGCTGTCGCCGAAGCTCTCGTCGTCGACCACCCGCCCATTGGGCCCGTCGTCGATAACCGCGCCGACGTCCTTGAACGCCCCCTCGCGTCCGCTGACGAGGGTGATCCCGCCGTAGGGCAGCTCGCGGATGTGGTTGTCGGCGATGCGGTTGGAGGCGCTCTGGGCGACGAGGATGCCGGACGCCTGCCACCACAGCCGCCCGACGTCGCGGATGTCGCAGCTCAGCACGGCGTTATGGTGCGCCCGCTCGGCCCGGCCCGGCTCGTCGCCGACGATCGCCACCGCGTTGCCTCCCAGCGCGGAGAAGTCGCATCGTTCGGCGGCGTTGCCCACCGCTAAACCGTCCATGCGCAGGCCCGTCGCGCCGGCCTCGGTGAACCGGCAGTGACGCAGGCGCACGTCCCGCGCGCCGCGCAGGCGGACCATCGCGTCCGGCCAGTCGTAGAGCTGCCAGTCGTGCTGGACCGCCCGACGCGGCGCGGGCCAGGGGATCCGGTCCCCGTGCGTGAACGTCAGCCCGCGCAGCTCGATGTGGTGGCACGCCCGGCCGTTCTCGTCAGTGTCGAACCGCACCAGCTCCGTCAGGCGCGGGGCGAGAACATCGGTCGGCTCGCCCGACTCGCGAGGCCAGAGGTACACGATGCCGTTGCGGGAATCGAGCATCCACCGCCCGGGTTCGCTGAGCCCGGACGGGACGTTCTCGATCCAGTATCGCGGAGTGACGGCGTTCCCGTGCGGCGCCGAGACCAGCTCGTACGTTCCCGACGCGGCGGTGCGCAGCTCGCCCCGTTCGGCGTCGACCGACGCAACGGGCAGGTACTGCGCCTGCCACACATGCTTGGGCATGATGAACAGTTCCACGTCGTCGAGCCCGGCCCAGTCGTGCAGGTCGCCCGGCTTGGCGCACAGCAGCGTTCGCGTGGCGGCATCGTCGCGCTGCGGGTCGGTCATCAGCGGACCCACTGCGGCGCGAGGAAGCATGCCCGCCCGGTCGTACAGCGTGCGGAACGCGGCCGCGCCGACGTCGGCGTACCAGACGAGGTCGGCCGCCGCCTCGGGCAGGCCTTCGATGGCATGGTCGAGCTTGCGCCAGCCCTCGACCGGTACCGCGGCGCTGAGGACGGGGCTCTCGCCCGGGGCGTTGCGCCATCGCACCGGACGGGCGGGCGCGCCGCTGTCGGCCGGGTTGAACACCAGCGGGGCCTGCGGGCGGTACGTGTCGCCGAGCAGGCGCACCTCGATCGCGCAGTCCGGTCGCTCCGTTCGCACTCGGCGGACGCGCGACTGGGCCTGCTCGACCGTCATCGGTCGGGCCCGCGAACCGTCGCCCGCCTCGCCCCCAGCCGAATCGCGCGGCGCGGCGTAGATGACCTCGGTGCCCGGCGTCTCGGCTGTCTCGCGTCGGTCCGTGCTCATGCGGGAATCCTGCTGACTCCCCGCGGAAGCTCGACGGTGCGCAGCGCGCCGCGTCGCCAGACGGTGACCGGTCCGGGCTCGGGGCTCCGCAGCGCGAGCTGCTCGTCCGTCGCGTCGAGCAGCTCGACGCCGGCGGGACTGAGGAACTTGTCGCATCGGCCGATCACCGCCCACCCGGAGCGAATGGGGCACAACAGCGCCAGCAGGTCCGCGAAGTCGCCCAACTCGAACGCCCAGGGCCCGTCCAGCTCGACGGCCGCGCCGCGGTACCAGTCGTAGAGCACCAGACCTTCGTCGGCGTCGGGGCGGGGCTGCCGCTCGGGGTCCAGCAGACCCGCCGCGTCGCGGTGATCGTCGATGCCGATCTCGCCGCGGACGGGGCGCGTCGGTTCGGTGAGGTTGTAGGCCACCACGGCCGCCGCGGCGTCGGGTAGCGGGGCGGCGACGACGTACGGCCGGTCCTGCTCGAATGGGTCGAGCATGACGCTTCGCGGTAAGGGGACGGCGGGTGCGAGCGGGCGCAACAGGCGGCCGTCGTCGAAGCACAACGGCCTGACGTTCGCGGCGTCGAAGTCGCCCGGGTCGTCGGACAGGTACACCGGCCCGCCAGAGATCGCCTTGCTGACGGCCATCATCCGCCCGGCGAACCCATCGGCGCTGTGGAACATGTCGTGATCGCCCCAGACGGTCGGGCCCAGCCAGAGCATGTTCTGATACGAGTTGTGCAGGTGCGCCTTGGCCCGCCACGGTTCGTTGAGTTTGTAGTCCTCGCTGCACCGCGTCACGGCCGACAGGCACGTGCCGAACGCATTGACGGGCCCGTGCGCCATGCAGTTGATCACGCCGTCGGCTCGCGCCGCGGCCGCCCGCTCGAAGGCCCGGCTGCAGCAGGTCGCCGCGCGGACCGCGTTGTCCGTGCCGCGGTAGCCGATCAGGTTCGCCGCCTGCTGGTCCACCTTGACGAAGTCGAAGCCGCTGTGGCGCGCATAGCCGAGCATCGCCTCATACCACGCCGTCGCGTCGGGGAGGGTCGCCCCGGGCAGCAGCCCGCCGGCCGGCACCTCCGCCAAGTGCGCGTTGATCTCCTCGCCCAGATCGTTGTCCGGCGCGATGCGGTTCCAGTACCCGTTGAAGTTCTGCCACAATCCCATCCACCGCACGCCGTCGTCGCGCCGCTCGGCGTGGATGGGCCCCCAGCCGTTCGGGAAGTCCGCGTTGGGCCCCAGTCCGGCCAGATGCTGGTCCATCATCTTCTCGCCCCCGCAACCGCGCAGGTGCCCGTCGTCGATCAGGACGAACCGCACGGGCAGGCCGCTGCGGTGGATGCCGCGGATCGCCTCGACGATGGTGGCCTCGTCGATGCCGCGCTTGTGCTGCTCCCAACTGCACCAGCCCAGATGCTCGAAGATGCGGGGGTAGGGCTTGCCCTCGCGCAGTCGGGCCGAGGCGCCGACGGCGCCCAGCGCCAGCCGCCACGCGTCGCGGGCGGCGCGATAGACGCTGTGGCGCCGCGCCCACGCCAGGACGGGCAGGGCGGCGTCGACCGGATCGGTGCCCAGCGTGCCGACTTCCAGCCGGACGTCGTCGCCGAACGGCGCCAGCCACGCCATCGCTTCCTGACCGGCGATCGGCAGCAGCACCAGCCAGTCGTCCTCGCCCGTCTGCGCGATGGCGTACAGCCCGCCGCGGATCGCCTCGGACCACCGCTCGATGCGCAGGCCCTGCACGCGGTTGGCCCCGCCGCCGATCGCCTGGTCCGCCCGCGCCTGGCGCATCGGATCGTGACGCTGATACGCCGTGTAGTGGCACACCGCGCGCCAGGCGGGCAGCTTCAGCGGCAACCGTGCGACGACGCCGAAATCGCCTTCCGGGCGGCGCAGCTCGGCGGGCAGCGTGTAGGCCCCCTCGCGCGTGGTCGCGTCGATCATGGTAAGTCCCGTTCCGCGTCGCGGGCGCCGGCGACCGGCCCGACCGGCGCCAGGGCGACGGTCAGGTAGCTGTTTCCGGGCGTATCGCCGACCTGCTCGCACAGGCGCCACATCCGGGCGCACATCCGCCGGACCTGCTCGGCGTATTGCGGCTCGCCGGCGAGGTTGCGCGTCTCGTGCGGGTCGTTGCGCAAGTCGTACAGCTCGTCGTAGTCGAAGGCGTTGTAGTTGTAATGCCACTCAGCCGTGCGGACGCCGCGCTGCGTGAAGTAGTTCTCCACGCCGTTGCACTGCATCAGCAGGGCGTCGCGCCAGTCGGCGGGCGCCTCGTCGCGGAGGAACGGCGCCAGCGACCGCCCGTGCATCGGTCGATTCGGCGCCACGCCCGCCAGCTCGAGGAACGTCGGCGCGAAATCGCACAGCGAGACCAGCCCGCCGACGCGCCGACCGGGGTTCACGACGTCCGCGGGCCAGCGGACCACGGCCGGGACGTGGTAGGCCGACTTGAAGTTCGGGATCCCCTTGGCGAACAGCCCGTGCTCTCCGCAGTAGTCGCCGTGGTCCGAGCAATACAGCACGAGGGTGTTGTCCGCCTGCCCGGTGGCGTCGAGCTTGTCCATGATGCGCCCGAACTGCGCGTCCAGCCAGGAGCAGTACGCCCAGAAGTGCCGGATCGCGTCTCGGGTCTCCTGCGGGCCCCACTGGGCGAACACCTGCTCGCGCATGCGACGGTAGATGTTGGGCTTGTCGCGCATCTCGTCGTGGTAGCTCGCCGGAAGGGGCACGTCCTCCAGCTCGTACAGGTCGAGGAACTCCTGCGGCGCGAAGTACGGGTCGTGCGGACCGATGAACCCTACGTACAGCGCCCACGGGTCATCCTGCCCGGCGAGCTGGTCCAGTGCCTCGACCGCCTCGCCGGCGCGCCGATAGTCGGGGTGGTTCTCGGGATCCGGCTGAACGCCGAACCCGGGGCGCAGCGGTCGCGGGTAGCCCGGCTGGAGAAGCTGCCCCCACCCGCGTTCGGTCGGTTCGGGCTCGGCCGCGGCGCGGCGGACCCGGTCCCAGCTTTGCCCGTGGAAGCTCTCGCCGGTCGCCCCGACCGTGTGCTCGATGAAGCCGTGGTCGGCCGGGCGGGTCTTCGTGTCCACGTGCCACTTTCCGACGTAATGCAGCGTGTACCCCGCCTCGCGCAGGTCGCCGGACCAAAGGCGCACGTCCCGGCCGATTCCGTCGGAGAGCCGCTGGGCGTTGCAGATGTTGTTCCACACGCCGTGACCGCTGGGGTACAGCCCGGAGAAGAAGCTCGCCCGCGCCGGGCAGCAGTGCGGCGCGGTGCAGTGCGTCTCGGCGAACGTCACGCCGGCGTCGACCAGCCGCTGGATGTTCGGCGTCCGGCAGGGATGCTCCGGGAGCACCGTGTCCCCGCGCTGATGGTCCGTCATCACGATCAGGATGTTGGGTCTGTCCGCCACAGGTCGGTCACTTTCGGGGATGCCGGCTCGGCTGGGCAAGCCGCAGGGCGGGGAGTCTACCCGACGCGGCAGGCGGCATCAACCGCGCGGCCGGCCTGAACGGCAGACGCGGTCTCGCTTCGTGCGGCCCGTGCGGGTGTCGCCGGGGCCTCCGGCCACTGGTCATTGACGTCGATGGGGAGAACCGATTCGGCGAAGGTGACCGGAACAGCCCTGAACCGGACACGACAGGCAATCGCCCTGGTTCGCTGGTAGACCCCCGTCCCGCCGCAGTCGCGGGAGCCGCGAGGTCGTCTGCCTTATCCGCCCAACGACACCGCTTCGGCGGTGAATCGCTCGCGGGCGCGGGCGGCGTCGTGATCGGCCAGCCACTGCAGGAACGCCCGGTGCAGGCGACCCGCCTCGTCGGCGTGGTCGGCGATCACGTTCTTCGTCTGCTGCGGGTCGGACGACAGATCGTACAGCGCCGGTGGTTCGGCATTCGGCGGCGCCTTGAGCAGCAGCGTCCACCGCCCGTCGGTGATCGCCGGGGCGCAACTGATCCGCTCGCCCCGCGTCCACGCCGTCACGGCCAGGTCCCGGATCGGCTCGTCGGTCGCGCCTTTCAGCCAGGGGGTCAGCGAGCGCCCCTCGATCCGCGATTCGTCCGGGGGCTCGATCCCGCACAGGTCCAGCGCGGTCGGCATCAGGTCGGGCGCCTGGGCGATCTGCGAGACGCGCGAGCCGGGCGCCAGCGTGTCCAGCCCCAGCGACGCCGGAACGTGCATCGACCAGCAGATGTCCGACAGCTCGCGGTAGAACGGGAAGCAGTCGAACGCCTCGCGGGTAATCAAGCTCTTTCCCGTCCGTCCGCGCTCGCCGAGGTAGATGCCGTGATCGCTCGTGAACAGCAGGATGGTGTCCTCCCACAGCCCCGTGTCGTCCAGCAGGCGCAGGATGCGCCCAACCGACTTGCTCACCAGGGTGCACATCCCGGCGTAGCGGGCGCGCAGGTCCGCCAGCTCCTCCGGCTCGTAGGCGTCCGCCCAGGTGTAGTTCGGGTGCGGCATCGGGTCGCCCTCGTACCCGGGGTGGTACAGGTCCATCAGGTACCGCGGGGGGTACCAGGGCTCGTGCACGTCGAAGAAGTCCGCCCAGAGCATGAACGGCCCGCCGCGGTAGTTGTCCTCGATCCAGCGGCAGATCAGGTCCGCCAGGCGCGGCGAGTGCCCCTCGTCCTCGTACCGCCGGCGGAAGTTCGTGTGCGCGTGCCGGTCGCACAGCGTCGGGCGATCGTCGGGCAGTCCCTTCTCGACTCGCGTCTTGCGCCGGTCCCGGACCTGCGGGACCATCGGGTCGTTGAGTCGCGTAAACGGGCAGTCGCCCTCGTGGCCGCGCTCGAAGTGGAAGGCGTTGAACGGCCGCCAGAACCCGGCGCGCAGCATGTGCGTGGTATCGGCGATGAGCTGCGTGGTATACCCGTTGGCATTCAGCACGGCCGGGAGGGTGATCGCTTCGCGGTCGAGATCCTTCCACCCGTGGCGCGGATGGCTGAACCGCCCCGTGAAAAAGTCGGTCCGCATGGGGATCGTGGGGAAGCTCGAGACGGTCGCCCGGTCGAACGTGATCGACCGCGCCAGCAGGTCGTCCAGCTCGGGCGTGCGCAGTTCCTGCCGGCCGTTGGCGGCGATGTAATCGGGGCGGTAGGTGTCGCTGCAGATGACGATGACGTTGGGCTTGCTTGCGGACATTTCTGCTGCCTCTCCTGAACGTGGAGTTTAGCCATTTGGGCCTCGTGGAGACCTCGAATTGCCAGAATCCAGGTGCAATTCGGGCAACTCGGGGGTCCAGAGGCAAGTTGCGCTTAATTCTTAAGTCTTTGTCAGCAAAGGGTTGCGCCTTGCCAAGAATGGCTAAAGTCCAC
>JBMCUM010000048.1:0-10385 GCA_048622595.1 Planctomycetota bacterium
CCGTGCGGTACGCCCGCGGGGCGCTGCTGACCTACCAGCTCCACGCCCACAGCCCGTGGGAGGGCTATCACATCGCGTTCAACGGGACGCGCGGGCGCATCGAGCACCGCGCCTGCGAGACGACCTACGTCAGCGGCGACGGGACCGTCCCCGGCGAGTTGACCCGGGGCAACGTCTCGATCACCCACATCCCCGAGTTCGCCCAACCCCGCGCGATCGAGCCGCGGACCGGCTCGGGCGGTCACGGCGGCGGGGATCCGATCCTCCTGGCCGACATCTTCGACCCAAACGCCCCGGACGATCCGCTGGGGCGCAAGGCGTTCGCCGTCGACGGGGCGCACTCGGTCCTGATCGGCGCCGGGGCCTGCACGAGCATCGACACGGGCGCGCCGGTGCGGATCGCCGAGCTTCCGGACGGCGCGCCGGTGGACGCGCCCGTCGACGGGCGGTAGGATGACCGGCTCGACACGGGCGCCGCAGGCGAGAACGCACCGGCGATGAATATCTCACTGAACTGGCTGACGGACATGCTGGACCTGGACCCGGTCGGCGGGCTTCCGGCCGCCGAGGAGCTAGGCCGGCTGTTCACGCGCATCGGCCTGAACTGCGAGGGCATCAGCGCGACCGACACCGACGTGGTGTTCGACCTGGAGGTAACCTCCAACCGCCCGGACCTGCTGGGGCACCTGGGCGTTGCGCGGGAGCTTGCCGCCGCGACCGGCGCGGGCTTCCGCCCGCCGGAGGTCCCGGAGCTTCCAACGTCCGGAAGCGTCTCGGACTGGACGCGGGTGGACGTGGAGTGCCCCGAGCTGTGCCCGCGGTACACCGCCCGCGTCATCCACGGGGTACGGGTGGGCCCGAGCCCGTCGTGGCTCGTCGAGCGCCTCGAGGCCGTCGGGCTGCGCAGCGTCAACAACGTCGTCGACGTGACGAACTACGTGTTGATGGAGTACGCCCAGCCGCTGCACAGCTTCGACTACGACAAGCTCGCCGAGGGGCGGATCGTGGTCCGCCGCGGGCGCGACGGCGAGACGCTGGTCAGCATCGACGGAACCGAGTGTCGCCTGAGGGGCGACATGTGCGTGATCGCCGACGCCCGGCGCCCCGTCGCCGTCGCCGGGATCATGGGCGGGCTCAACACCGAGGTCGGCGCCGAGACGACGACCGTCCTGCTGGAGGCCGCCCAGTTCGACCCGCTGACCACCCGCCGCACCTCGCGGGCGCTGGGGATCCTCTCGCAGAGCAACTACCGCTTCGAGCGCGGCGTGGACCCCGTCGGGCTGGACACCGCGTCGCGCCGGGCGTGCGGGCTCATCCTCGACGTCGCAGGCGGTCAACTCGCCGCGGGCGTCTGCGACGTCTGGGCCCGGCCGTTCACCGCGCCCGAGGTCGCCATGCGCCCCGAGCGATGCGGCGCCCTGCTGGGCCTCGACGTCCCCGCCGAGCGCCAGGCGGAGCTGCTGGACCGTCTGGACCTGGCGCCACGGCGCGACGAAGGACGCATCGTCTGCACCATCCCCCCGCACAGATCCGACCTGCGCCGCGAGGTGGACCTGATCGAGGAGGTCGCCCGCCTGGTCGGCTACGACGAAATCCCCGCCGCCCGCGAGGTCTGCCACGAGGTCGCCCCCACGGCGCGGACCGAGCGCGTCCGGGGCGTCGTCGCGCGGACGCTCGCCGCGGCCGGGTTCGACGAGGCGGTGACCTTCTCCTTCGTGGACGCGACCGAGGCGGAGCTGTTCGCCCACGACCGGCACGTTCGGGTGGACCCGACGGTCCGCCGGACGAACAACGTGCTGCGCCCCACGCTGCTGCCGAGCTTGCTGACCGCCTGCAAGACCAACCAGGACGCGGGCAACGAACACGTGCGGCTGTACGAGCTGGCCGCCGTGTTCCCGCCGGGCGGGACCGGGACCGGCGCCGGCTCGTCGCAAGCGGCGCTTCCGGACGAGCGGACGGACGTGGGGCTGGTGACGACCGGATCGCTGCGGTCGCTGCGCGGCGCGGTCGAGGCCCTCCTCGAGGCCGTGACCCCGTCGTCCTCTCTCGACGTGCGCCCGGGCGAGGTGCCGGGTCTGGACGCTGCCGAGGGCGCACCCCGCCGGGCCGAGCTGCTGCTGGACGGCGCCGCGGTCGGGGTGATGGGCCTGGCGTCGCCGGAGGTGCTGGATTACTACGGGCTGACCCGCCCGGTGGCGTGCGCGTCGGTGTCGCTGGAGGCGTTGTGCGACGCGGCCGAGCTGACGCGCACCTACACGCCCCTTCCACGGTACCCGGCGGTGCACCGTGACCTGTCGGTGGTGGTCGACGAGGGCACGACGTGGCAGCAGCTCGCCTCGGCGATCGCCTCCGCGGACCAGCCGTTGCGCGTGGGGGTGGACTACGTCACCGAGTATCGCGGCGAGCCGGTCCCGGCCGGGCGCAAGAGCGTCACGGTCCGGCTGAGCTACCGCAGCGACGAGGGGACGCTGCGCAGCGAACAGGTCGACGAGCAGGTCGGCGAGGTCACCCGTGCGCTGGGCGAGCGCCTCTCGGCCGAGCTGCGCGCGTGAGCCCGTTCGGGCGCATCGGCACATCGGACTGGAGCTTTCCTCGTTGGCGTCCGATAGAGTCTGTGGTATCCTCTGGATTGCTGAAAGCGCCTCTGCCGTGTTCGGCGGCTGGCCCACGAAAAAAGAACCGACAAACCTGTTACAGGGAAGCGGATCACGCTGACCGAGGTCAGCGCGTATGCTGCCCACCTAGACCGTAATGGGTTCTTGCTCTGTGGGTCGCACCGGCACAGCGCGGGGGCCTTTCTTTTGCGCCGCCGGGTCGCGGGGCGCGCCCGGGTGGGGCTGGCCCGGGCGGCAGGACGTGTCGGTGCGAGCACTTTCGCGCGATTTGCACGCCATCTTGACCCAACCTTGACCGGCGAGAGCTAACATGACGTGCAACCGGCGCCGCAGCGCCGGACCGCAGTCATGATGAGAGCATTCGTCAGCACGCTCGACCGCGTATGCACCGTCGTCGCCGGCGTCTGGGAGATGGTGCTGTTCGCCGCGGCGGCGGTCGGCATGCTGCTGTTGGTGGCGCACGTGGTGCGCTAGCGTCGCGAGAAAACAGGGCGCAACCGATGAACGCTGCGCGCCGCGAGATATGGAAACTCCGTGCGGTCAAGCCGTACCCCGAGGCCCATGCCCACCTGCTGGTCGGGCAGGTCCTCGAGCGCGACCTCATGGGCGTCCGCATGCTCTGCCGGTCCTTCCATCACGGGCGGGTGGTCAGCTCGCCGAGGGACGTCAACGTCGGCGAGCTCGGAACCCGGGTGATCCCCTGGGCGCGGGTGGAGGTCGTCAACGTGCTTCCCGAAAGCTTCGACTTCCAGCACGCGCGGGTCAAACTCGACAAAAAAGGTCACGTCATCTACTCCGACGGGCACGCCGCATGCACGCTCGTGACGGTCGGACAGCAACAGGCAATGTGACGGGCGGCCGTGCGGAACCCGCGCGGAGACCGGCGGCGACCACGTCGGCCGCCAAAGCACGGAGGCGCCATGAAGCTGCCCATACGGATTCGGCGGACCCGCGGCGGGGAATACCTCGCCGAGTGCGAGGACCTGCCCGGCTGCGTGGGGCGCGGCCGCAACGTCGCCGAGGCGCGGCGCCGCTTCACCGACGCGGCGCGGGGGTACCTCGCGTCGGTGGGGAACTTCGTGCCTGAACGCCTCGACGCGCATCCGGCGGGATGACGGTCGCGTCCCCTGCGCCGAGGTGCGGGTTTCCCGCCGCTTGCGCCTTTCGGTCCGACCCGGTCGCCCGCTAGAATGCCGGCGCCGCTGCGGGGGCCCCGGCGAGGCGCCGTCCCGCCGGCGGGCAGGTCCGCACCGGCGGTTATGATCCACCCCGAACGCATTCAGACGCTCGCGCCCGCGCCCGTCCGCCGCTCCGGACGATACGTGCTGTACTGGATGCAGGCGTCGCAGCGCGCCGAGGGCAACGCCGCGCTGGAATACGCCGCGCGCCGGAGCGACGAGATCAAGCTGCCCGTGGTGGCGTGCTTCGCCCTGACCGACGCCTACCCCGACGCCAACCAGCGCCACTACGCGTTCATGCTGGACGGGCTGGTCGACACGGCCGAGACGCTGCGGCGACGCGGCATCCGGTTCGTGCTGCGCCGCGGGGACCCGCCGGACATGGCGGCCGAGCTCGCGCGGGACGCCGCGTTGGTCGTCTGCGACGCGGGGTATCTGCGGCACCAGCGCCGGTGGCGGCGACGACTCGCGCGGGCGGCGCGCTGGCGCGTTGAACAGGTCGAGGCGAACGTCGTCGTGCCCGTGGCGGTCGTCAGCGACAAGCGCGAGTACGCCGCGCGGACGCTCCGCCCGCGGCACCGGCGTCACTGGGACCGCTTCCTGGCGCCGACGGCGCAACAGGGCCCGCGGCGCGACTCGACGGGGATGCACATCAACGGGCTGCCCGCCGACGAGCCGGACGCGCTGCTGGGGGAGCTGGACATCGACCGGTCGGTCCGGCGGACGGAGCGTTTCCGCGGGGGAACGCGGCGCGCCCGTGGGCTGCTGGGCGCGTTCATCCGCGACAAGCTCGCCCGTTACGCTGACGCGCAGTCCGACCCGTCGCTCGGCATCGCCAGCGGCATGAGCCCCTACCTGCACTTCGGGCAGATCTCGCCGGTCGAGGTCGCCTGCGCCGTTCGCGACGCCGACGCGCCCGAGGCGGCGAAGGACGCCTATCTCGAACAACTGCTCGTGCGGCGGGAGCTGGCCTTCAACTTCGTCCACCACACACCGGGCTACGACCGGTGGGCGGCGCTTCCGGGCTGGGCGCGGGCGACACTGGAGGCCCACCGGTCCGACCCGCGCGGCGCGGTCTACACCTTCGCCCAGCTCGAGGCGGGGCGGACGCACGATACCTACTGGAACGCGGCCATGCGCGAGATGACCGTCACCGGCGCGATGCACAACACGATGCGGATGTACTGGGGCAAGAAAATCATCGAGTGGACGCGGTCGCCGCGGACGGCGTTTCGCTGGATGCGGACGCTGAACAACCGTTACTTCCTCGATGGGCGCGACCCGGCGAGCTACGCGAACGTCGCCTGGTGCTTCGGGCTGCACGACCGACCGTGGGCCGAGCGGGACGTGTTGGGGACCGTGCGCTACATGTCGGCCGGCGGACTGGAGCGGAAATACGACATCGATGCCTACGTGCGTCGGTGTGAAGCGCTGTGACGGACGAAGAAGGGAGACGGACATGAGCGAACCGTATGACGTGATCGTTGTCGGAGGCGGAACCGCAGGAGTCGTCGCGGCCGTACAGGCCGCCCGCGCCGAGGCGCGGACGCTGCTGATCGAGAAGAACGGGCTGCTGGGCGGGACCGTCACGGCCGGGGGGGTCTCGGCGCCGGGTCGGTTCCACGGGCGCGGGCGTCAGCTCGTCGCGGGCATCGGGTGGGAGCTGGTCACGCGCTGCCTGGACGAGGCGGGCGACGAGCTGCCGGACTGCACCACCGACGCGTCGTCGATGGGGCCGCACATCCGCCTCAACGCGCCACTGTACGCCGCCCTGTGCGACGAAATGTGCGTCGAGGCGGGCGTCGAGCTGTGGCTGCACGTGATGTGCGCCGGCGTGCGGCATGACGCCGAGGCCGGACTGTGGCGCCTCGAGGCGTGCACCAAGACGGGCCCGGCGGAGGTAGCGACCAGAACGCTCATCGATTGCACCGGCGATGCCAACGTCGTGACGCTGGCGGGGCTGGAGGTGATCCGCCCCGAGCAGGTCCAGCCGGGCACGCTGACCTGCCGCCTGTCGGGCTACGACCCGGCGTCGCTGGACTACGACGCGCTGGACGCCGCCTTCGCCGCGGAGGTCGCCGCCGGGCGCCTGGTTCACGGCGACGGCGGGTGGAACGCCGAGCGACCCGGGGTGCGCAAACTCCTGGAGGGGCGCGGGCACAACGCCAACCACATCATCGGCGTCAATGCGGCCGATTCGACCGGGCGCACGGCGATGGAGCTTGCGGGGCGGCGGTCGCTGCTGCGCGTCTACCGGTGGTTGCGGACCCAGCCAGGGCTGGAGAACCTGCGCATCGACTGGATCGCCCCGGAGTGCGGCGTGCGCGAGACGGTCGTCATCGCAGGCGCCAAGACGATCACCGAGCGCGACTACGTCACCGGGCGGGTGTGGGACGACTCGCTGTGCTACGCGATGTATCCGGTGGACCTGCACATCGCCGCCGGGCGGGGGATCCACGCGTACCCGCCCGAGGAGGGCAAGGTCCCCACGGTCCCGCGAGGGGCGCTTCTGCCGGCAGGGAGCAGGAACCTGCTCGTCGCCGGAAGGTGCGTCTCCAGCGACCGGCTGGCGAACTCCGGGTTGCGGGTCGAGGCGTCGTGCATGGCGATGGGTCAGGCGGCCGGCGCGATCGCGGCGCTGGCGGCGCAGCGCGGCGCGGACGTCGGGGACGTGGAGATCGACGCGGTCCGGGCGCTGCTGACCGCCCACGGCGCCGTGGTCCCGTGATTCCGCCGCCCGCTCAGCGCGCCGACGGGCGCAGGCGGCGTTTGACGGCGGCGCCGGCGAGCACGAGCAGGTACACCCCCCCGGCCAGGACGATGGTCGTCGCCCCGGCCGGCAACTCCGGGGCGTAGCTGACCGCCAGACCCCCGAGCACCAGCACCACGCTCAGCGCCGCCGAGAGCAGCATGAGCTTCCACAGGCGGCGGGTGAACACGGCCGCGGCGGCGACCGGAAGCGTCAGCAGCGCGATCACCAGCACCACGCCGACGACGCTGACCAGCGTCACCACGCTCAGCGCGGTCAGCCCCAGCAGCAGCAGGTAGTAGGCCTCGACGTTCACCCCCCGCGTGCGGGCGAACTCCTCGTCGAAGCAGATCGCCAGGAACTGCTTGTAGCACGCGGCCGTGGTCAGGATCGCCACCGCCGTCAGCGCCGCGATCAGCCATACCCCCTGCCGGCTGACCAGCGTGACGCTCCCGAACAGGTAGCTCATCAGGTCCTCGCGGTAGCCCGGCGTCGCCCAGATGAACAGCACCCCCGCCGCCATTCCGATCGCCCACAGGGCGCTGATGACCGTGTCCTCCCGCTGGCGGAACCGCAGCGAGACCAGCCCGATGGCGACCGCGGCGAGCAGCGCCGCCAGCACCGCCCCGTGCAGCGGATGCAGCCAGCTCACCCCGCCGACGGTCCGGGCGTACATCGCCGCGCCCATCCCGCCGAGGACGCAGTGGGCGATGCCCGCGCCGAGGTAGGTGATCCGACGGACGACCACGAGGGACCCGACCACGCCGCAGGTCACCCCGGCCAGGGCGCCGGTGACCACGGCGCGCTGCACCAGCGGGTACTGCAATGCCTGGAGGAACTCAACCATCGTCGCCTCCGTCGGCTCCGCGCGCGGTCGGACCCTCGCCGGGCGCGCCGTGGTCGTGGCGGACCATGCGGACGTCGGTGGCATACAGGTCGCGCAGGACCTCGCCGGTGAGCTCCTCGGTGGGGTGGACGTCCGTGGTGCCCTTGACGCAGATCACCCGCCCGATCAACTGCGAAACGATGCCGATGTCGTGCGAGGTCATCACGATGGTCATCCGCTCCTTGAGACGCTTGAGCAGATCGTACAGGTGCTGCTCGGCGGCGACGTCCAGCCCGGCCGTCGGCTCGTCCAGCAGCAGCACCTCCGGCGAGCCGACCAGGGCGCGGGCGATGACGACCCGCTGGCGCTGCCCGCCGGACAGCGCCGCGAACGGGCGTCGGCCGAGCCCGGTCAGGCCTACCTCCTCCAGCGCCCGCCAGGCGGCGGCGCGGTCGTCGCGGGTGAACGGCCCGAAGGTGCGCGTCTGCCCGACGCGCCCCATGAGCACCACGTCGGCGGCGTTGGCGGGGAAGTGCGGGTCGACGGCGGTGTGCTGCGGCGTGTAGCCCACGCGGCGCCGCGCCTGGCGGGGGGCGACGCCGAGGACCCGCACCTGCCCGCGGTCGGGCGTCAGCAGCCCGAGAAACAGCTTCAGAAGCGTCGTCTTGCCCCCCCCGTTGGGCCCGACCATGCTGATCATCTCGCCGCGGTCGATGGTGAACGTCGCGTCGCGCAGCACGGGCGCCGCGTCATAGGCGAACCACACGCCGGTGCACTCCACCGCCGCCGCGGACATCACGCGCCTCCGGGCGGGGCGGTCAACGCGTCGCGAATCCGCCGCGCCATCCGCCGCATGTTGGCGAAATAATCGCCCGCGAGCGGGTCCAGCGCGACCACAGCCACCGACGCGGGACGCCCCTGCTGACGGCGGCGCTGCTCGACGGCCTCGGCCAGGGCGCGGGCGGCGCGGTCCGAGAACTGCGGCTGGACGAAGATCACGCGGACTCCCTCGCGGGCGGCGCGGTCGGCCAGGGCTGCGACGCGCTTCTTGGCCGGCTCCTTGCCCTCCAGCTCGACGGCGACCTGCTCGAGCCCGTAGTCCTCGGCGAGGTATCCGAACGCGGGGTGATACACGTACATCTTCTGCCCCGCGACGGGGGCGAACGTCTCGGACAGCTCACGGTCCAGGGCGTCCAGGTCCGCCTGTAGATCGCGCAGGTTGCGCCGGTAGTACTCGGCGTGCTCGGCGTCGACGGCGATCAGCGCCTCGGCCATGTTCGCCGCGATCGTCTTGACCCGCCGCGGCGACAGCCAGACGTGCGGGTCCGGCGCGCCGGCGTGGTCGTGGTGGTCGTGGTCGCCGGCGTGCGGCTCGTGGCCGGTCTTCATGCGGCGTTTGTCGATGCCGTCGGTAACGTCGACGATCCTGGGCCGACCGTCCGCCGTGTCGATCTTCCCCACCAAAGCGTTCTCGAAGGGCACGCCGATGCGGAAATACAGCACGGCGTTGTCCAGGGCGACCATCTGCTTCATCGACGGGCTGTAGGTCGCCGGGGAGTCCCCGCCCGACAGCAGGACGGTGACCGTCGCGCGGTCCCCGGCGATCCGCTCGGCGAAAGTCGCCTGCGGGGGGATGCTCACGAACACCTCGCCGGCGCCCGGCGGCGGTTCGTCCGAGCATCCGCCCGCGAGGGTCAGCACCGCCAGCCAGCACCATGTCAGTCCACGCGGATAACGCATCGGGTCGATTCCGGGCCCTGCGGGGCGCGGCGCCGCGCTAGGGCGATTTCTCGTCCCCGCCCGGGACGAGGACTTCGTCGCCGACCCGCGGCGTGAAGCGGCGGTCGATGACGATGCCGCTGGCCGAGGTGGCCTGGACGCGGACGAGGTCGATGTTGGCCAGATGGAGCGGACCGTGGTACACCGGAACCGCATCGCCGACCGCCAGCCCGCGAATGCGTCCGACGTTGATCGCGGCGACGTCGCCCCGCAGCGCCACGATGCGCCCCACGACGAAGGACGGGCGGGTGGTGGGCTTGTCCGGGCGTCTCGCCGCGTCCGCCGGCGGTGCCGGGGCGGGCGACGGAGCGGTCCGGCACCCGGCGGCCAGCGCCAGCAGAACCGCCGTGCAATGCGCTGCTCTCATGAAGGTTTCCTTTGTGCGGATCCGGGGTGTCCTGCCGGTATGGTATGCTGCCGACGCGACGCGGCCAAGTGCGTTTTGCCCGCCCGCCGGTGCCGCCTGCGCCCCCGGGTCGGGGCAATACACCGGCAGCTCGAACGTTAACCAGAGGCGAACGGACGATGGAACCCCAGCAGCTCCGCGAGGCGATCGCGGCGGCCAAGAGCGGTCGAGCCGAGGGATACGAGGCCCTTCTGAGGGCCTACGGCGGGCGGCTGTACGGGTACTTCCTTCGCGCCACGGGCGACGCGAACGACGCCGAGGACCTGCTCAGCGAGGTGATGCTTCGCCTGGTGCGAACGCTGGGACGCTACGACGAGCGCGGGCGGTTCGAGCCCTGGCTGTTCCGCATCGCGGCCAACCTGGTGCGGGACCGGATTCGCCGAAGCCGCACGCGCCCGCAGGCGACGAGCTTGTCCGGCGAGGACGAGCGCGGACGCCGCAACGACGAGAAGCTGTCGGCCGATAGCGACCCGGTGGACGCGCGGCTGGCGGCGGCGGAGAGCGGACAGGCGCTGCAGGCGGCGCTGGAGACGCTGGACGCCACGACGCGGGAGATGATCCTGCTGCGACATTACGGCGAAATGAGCTACCGCCAGATCGCGGAGCTGTTCGACTGCCCGCTGGGCACGGCCTTGGCGCGGGTCCACCGCGGTCTGCGGGCGCTGCGTAAGGTGATGGAAGCCGACGATGAACGCCGATGACCGACAATACGAGCGCGTCGCCCGCCGTCTGGAGGGCGAGCCGATCGAGCTGACCCCGTCCGAGCGGACGCTGCTGGGCGACATCCAGCGGCACGAGGACGCGCTGCGGCACCGGATGGGCGCCGCGCCCC
>JBMCUM010000049.1:0-10214 GCA_048622595.1 Planctomycetota bacterium
ACCGGGCTGTTCTTCATCCAGCCGACGTGGCAGGCGGTGGGCATTCTTCTGGGCATGTTCGGCATGGCCGCCGTCGGTCCCAACATGCTCATCACCGTGGGCTTGCTGTCGCTGATCCTGACCGTGGACCCGCGGGTGTGCCTGATGCCCCTGGCGGCCAACGCGATGCGCTTCAGCGAGGTCCGCGGCGTCCGTCCGGCGCGGCTGAGCTGGTTCCTCGGCGTCGCCGTGGCGCTGGCGCTGATCGCCGGGGTGGTCTTCACCCTGTGGATGCAGTACTCCTACGGCGGGCGATTGTCGGGCTGGCCCAACAGCGCCGCGGCCATGCCCTTCGAGATGCTCCAGCGCAACCTCGGCGAGCATCACGAGCCCGGGGTGCAGTACCCCTTCCAATGGAGCGAGATCCACCCGAGCAGGACGTTCCTTCTGGCGGCCGCCGTCGGCGCGGCGCTGGTCATCGGCACCGGCGCGCTGCGGATGCGCTTTACCTGGTGGCCCATCCATCCCGTGTTGTTTGCCGTCTGGGGGACGACGCCGACGTTCTGGCTGGGCCCGAGCTTCCTGCTGGGCTGGTTCCTCAAGGGGATCATCAACCGCCTCGGGGGCGGTGCGGCGTATCGACGCGGCAAGCCGCTGTTCCTCGGGCTGATCGCCGGGGAGTTCGCCGCAGGCATCCTGTGGATGATCGTGGGCGTGCTGTACTATCTCCACACCGGACACAGTGGACCCGCCATCCGCGTCCACCCGTAACGGTTGGCGGGCGCGGGGCTACGGCCAGGGATATGCGTTGGACCCGGCGCCGCCGGCGACGGGCCCTTCCGGGAGGGTCTTGGCCCAGGCGAGCACCTCGCCGGCCATCTGCTCGACCCGGTCGGGTTGCTGCGCGGCGAGGTTGTTCAGTTGCATGGGGTCGGCGGGGATGTCGAAAAGCTCGACGCGGCTGAGGTCCGGGTTCATCAACAGCATCCACCGATCCCGCCGGATGGCGAGCATCGGGCTCTTGTTGATGCAGTGCCCCATCACGCCGAACCGCCACTGCCACATCAGACTCGTCGTGCGGGCGCGGCAGCGTCCGCCGAAGACGTCGGACATGTCCTCGCCATCGAGCTGCGCCGCATCCGGAACGGTCGCTCCGCCCAGGGCGCAGAACGTGGGGAGCAGGTCCACGGCGCACAGCGGCGTGTCTCGGTCCACCGCCCCCGGCGCCACCCCGCCCGCAGGCCAGCGCAGGATGAACGGCACGCGGATTCCGCCCTCGTAGAGACTTCGCTTCCGCCCGCGGAACGGTCCGGAACTGCCCACCCCGCTGTGCGAGGCGTTGGGGCAGCAGATGTCCTCGGGGCCGTTGTCGGCCGAGAAGATGAAGATGGTGTTCTCACGCAGTCCCGCCGCATCCAGGTGCTCCAGCAGGCGCCCGATCTGGCGGTCCGCCTCCGTGACGACGGCCGCGTAGATGGCGACGGCGCCGACGTGTTTGTGCGCCACGCCGTCAGGCATGAGGTGCTCATAGCGCTCGAGCTGGTCGGCGTCCGGGTCCAGCGTGGCGTGTGTGTCGTTGAGCCACACGTTGACCAGGAACGGCTCGTCGCGGTGTCGATCCACGAAGGCGATCGTCTCGTCGACGATGACCTGCGAGGATCGCGTCCTCGGACCGGCCCCCAGGCGCGTCGCCTCGTCCCCACGAAGGAACGCCGGGCGGTCGCGCACGACGACCGGAAAGCCGAGCTGCGGACCGTTGCCTGCGTTGATCTTGCACTCGTCGATGCCGTAAGCGAACGGTTCCGGCGCGCCGTCGCCGCCGCCCAGGTGCCACTTGCCGAAATGCCCGACGACGTACCCCGCGTCGCGAAGCAGCCGCGTGTAGGTCGGCACGGCCGGGTCCAACCAGTTCGGCATGCCGCGCCGGGCGTTCTGCTCGTGGCTCGCCAGGTGTCCGTGCAGCCCGTGGCGAGCAGGGAACCGCCCCGTCAGCGCGGCCGCGCGGCTCGGCGAGCACACGCCGGAGCACACGTAGAACTGCGTGAACAGCGTGCCCTGCGACGCCAGCCGGTCGAGGTTCGGCGTCCGGATGTGCGGGTGCCCGTAGCAGCCCAGGTCGCCCCATCCCCAGTCATCCGCAAAAACGAACACGATGTTCGGTCTGTCGGCAGCCATGTCTTCTCCTGACGCAGGTGCGCCCGCAGCCCGTGCGCCGGGGCGGTTTCAGCTCCGCTGGCGCATTTGCTCTGCGATCTGCCGGTCCATCTCCCAGGTCGCCAGGTGGGTCCGCAGCGCGTCGTCGGCCGTTTGCGCCGCCGGTTGGCCCCGCGCCACGCGGCGGGCGAAGTCCAGCACGTACGCGCCCATGTCGTGACAGAGCTTGCCCCGCGGCATCACGGACAGGTCCTCGCGCCGGACGGTGCGTACCGCGGGCGGGTCCTCGACGTAACGCTGGAAAACCAGGTCATCGGTCCAGAAGTCCCACACGATCGCGCCGCGGTCCCCGGCGATGCTCAGCAGCTTCCAGTGCCCGGCGCGGCGCAGCGCCTCATCGGTGGGCTTGGCCGCCAGCGGGTCGCCCTGGAACGTCGCGGCCACGTTGTGCTGCACCAGCAGCGTCGCCTGGGCGCCGGTGTCGAAATCCATCACCACGTTCACCTGGCTTGGCAGGTCCTCGTAGAACGGCATGCTCGCCGGGGCGGTGACGACGCGGCATCGGGTGACCTCCCCGCCGAAGAGGCGGAACAGGTCGATCTCGTGGATGGTGCACTCGGCGAGGAAGCCGCCGGTGCCCTCCTGCGTCCGCCGCCACGGCGTCTGGTGCCACGCCCCGCGCGAGTGGATCAGCGTCAGGGCGCGGATTGCGCCCACCTCGCCGGCGTCCACCGCCTGACGTATCCGCGCCACCAGCGGCGAGCCGCGCAGCTCGAAGCCCACGCTCAGCCGGCGGTCGCACCGCTCGGCCGTGTCCACCATGCGCTGCGCGTCGTCCGGTGACGTGGCCATCGGCTTCTCGACATGGACGTGGCAGCCGGCCTCGAGGGCGCGGATGGACATCTCCGCGTGGACCGCCGGCGGCGTGGCGATGTAGACGGCGTCGAGCCCGGACGCGAGCATCGCGTCGAAATCCTCAAAGGCCTGCACCCCGTCGGAAAGCTTCGACGCCACGCGCGCCAGGTGCTCGGCGTCGCGGTCGCACACCGCCGTCAGGCGCAGCTCGTCGCCGCCGTAGCGCTTCACCGCGTGGGCGCCGCCGCGACCGGCACGCAGCCCGACGACGCCGAATCTTAGGGGACGAGGCATTGAATCTCTGTCCTGTGGACCCGCGGAACCCATCGCCACGGGGCGCCGGCTCAGCCGGACAGCATCTCCCGCTCGATGTATGTGGTATCCCACTGCCCGCGTGCGAACCGGTCGTGGGCGAGGACCTCGCGGCACAGCGGGACAGTCGTCTTGGTCGGATGGATGACGAACTCGTCGAGGGCGCGCTTCCCGGCAGCGATGGCCTCGTCGCGCGTCGGAGCGTGCAGGATGAGCTTTCCGACCATGCTGTCGTAGATCGAGGGGATCTCGTAGCCCTGGCAGACGTGCGAGTCCCAGCGGACCCGCGGCCCGCCGGGCGCGACGAAGGTCTCCACGCGCCCGGGGCTGGGGCGGAAGTCGTGCTCCGGGTCCTCGGCGTTGATGCGGCACTCGATGCTGCTGCCGCGCGGTGCTATGTCCCGCTGTCGCACGGTGAGCTTCTCCCCGGCCGCGACGCGGAGCTGCCACTTGACCAGGTCCTCGCCCGTGACCATCTCGGTCACAGGGTGCTCGACCTGGATGCGCGTGTTGACCTCGAGAAAGTAGAAATCGCCGTCCGCGTCCAGCATGAACTCCACCGTCCCGGCGTTGTGATAACCGACCTCCTCGGCCAGGCGCAGCGCGGCGGCGCAAATCTCCTCGCGCAGGTGCCGGTCCAGCGCCGGGGCCGGCGCCTCCTCGATGAGCTTCTGCCGACGCCGCTGGACGGAGCACTCGCGCTCGAACAGGTGGATGACGTTACCGAACCGGTCGCCGAGGATCTGCACCTCGATATGGCGGAAGTTCTCGATGCACTTTTCCATGTAGAGGCGTCCGTCGCCGAAGGCGGCCTCGGCCTCGGCGTGCGCCTGCTCGAAGCAACTGCGCAGCGTCGCCTCGTTGTGGGCGAAACGGATCCCCCGCCCTCCGCCGCCGGCGGCGGCCTTGAGCGTCACCGGGTACCCGAGGCGGTCGGCGACCTTGACCGCGTCGGCGACGGTCTCCACGGCGCCCTCGCTGTCCGGCGCCAGGGGGACATCGGCGCGGCGGGCGAGCTCCTTGGCGCGGATCTTGTCGCCCAGCGCCTCCATGCTGTCCACGCTGGGCCCGATGAACTCGATCTTGCAGTCCCGGCAGACCTCCGCGAAGTGCGCGTTCTCGGCGAGGAACCCGTATCCCGGATGGATCGCCTCGACGTCGGCGATCTCCGCGGCGGCGATGATCCGCGGGATGTTAAGGTAGCTCGCCGAGGACGGCGCCTCGCCGATGCAGATCCGCTCATCCGCCAGGTGGAGGTAGCTGGCGTTGCGGTCCGCCTCCGAGAACACGGCGACGGTCTCGATCCCGCACTCCCGACAGGCGCGGATGATCCGCAAGGCGACCTCGCCACGGTTGGCGACCAGTACGCGGGAGAACATGCGCGCTCCTGCTAGGCGGGCCTGACGCGGAACATCACCTGCCCGTACTCCACGGGCTGGGCGTTCTCAACGCAGATCTCGGCGATGGTTCCGGAGCACTCGGCCTTGATCTCGTTCATGACCTTCATCGCCTCGATGATGCACACGACGCTGTCGTCGCTGACGATGTCGCCGACGGCGACGTACGCGTCGCGATCCGGGCTCGGGGCCGTGTAGAACGTGCCCACCATGGGGCTGCGGATTTCGATGAGGTCGTCGCCCGGATGCTCCGCGCCGCCCCCGGGCGCCTCGCCCGCGTCCGGCGCCGCGGCGGTCTGGCCCGGCTGAGGCGGCGCCACGTGGACCTGCTCGATCTCGGCGCCGCGCTTGAGGTGGATGCTCTGGTCGCCGTCGGCGATGTTCAGCTCGCGCAGGTCGTTGTCGACCATGAGCTTGACCAGCCGCCTGATCTCTTTGATGTCCATGGCGTCTCCCGTCGCCTCGGCGCCGTCTATCGAACCGTCCACGTCCGGCGTGTGCGCGGCAGCGAGCTGAGCACGCGCCGCCCGCCGGACGTAATCAGCACGTCGTCCTCGATGCGGATCCCGCCGACGCCCGGCAGATAGATGCCCGGCTCGACGGTGACCACCATGCCCGCCCGCAGGCGGGTCTGGCTGGTCCGCGACAGCCAAGGCGCCTCGTGCACCTCCCGGCCGAGCCCGTGACCCAGACCGTGAACGAACCTGTCGCCGAAACCGGCCTCGTCGATCACCTTCCGCGCCGCAGCGTCCGCCGTGCGGGCCTTGATCCGCGGGCGAAGCGCCGCGATCGCCGCGCGCTGCGCGCGGCGCACAACCTCATACGAGCGCGTCAGTTCCAGCGGGATTTTACCGGTGAACACCACCCGGGTCAAGTCGCTGCAATACCCCCCCACGCGGGCGCCCCAGTCGATCAGCACCGCCTGGTCGCGGGCGATGCGCCGCGGTCCCGGGCGGTAGTGCGGCATCGCTGAGGCAGGACCGGCGGCCACGATCGTCTCGAACGCCGACCCGTCCGCACCGCCCTGCCGCATGCGATAGTCCAGCTCCGCGGCGACCTCGCGCTCCCGGCGACCGACCAGCGCGCCCGATCCGCCCGCCAGCAGGTCGCAAAAGGCGCGCTGCGCGGTGCGGATCGCCCGGCGGACGGCGCGGACTTCCGCGGCGTCCTTGGTAGCGCGGAGCGCCGCGACCGGCTGCGCCAGCGGCACGAGCCGAACGCCCCGAAGCTTGCGCTGCAGCGCGTCCCGCTGCAGCAGGCAGACGTCCTCGGACTGCACGCCGAGGCGCCGCACCGACCGCTGCCGCGCGACGGCCGCTATCGCCTCGGACATGGGCCCGGTCCGCACGTGCAGGTCGAGTTGCGGGCATTCGCGTTCGGCCTGCTGGACGTAGCGACCGTCCGTGATCAGCACCCCCCACTGTGCCGCGCCCAGCAGGAAGCTGTCCTGACCGGAAAAACCGGTCAGGTACGCCACGTCCGCGCCGGCGCTGACCAGCAGCGCGTCGATGCCGTGCCCCCGTCCGGCCTGGCGCAGAAGCGCTCGGCGGCGTGCGGCGTGAGGTTGGGCTTTCCGGGAGGTCATCGCGGGCTTGAGCCGGGGATTCTACGCCACGACGTCGCGGCCCGCCAGAGGTGCGGCGGCGGAATTGACACCCCGCCCGCGTGCCCCATAGCATATCGCAGGAGCCGCGGCCGACCGTCGCGGAGGCGTAAGTGACCATTCGACGATCCGTCCTGGTTGTTGGTGTGTTGGCCGCGACGCTGGCGGGTTGCCCGCCGGACGAGGCGTCCGCGCCCGACGTGACGTGGGACGAGGTCTCCCCCCCGAGCGAGGGCGACGCGGCTGGCGGGCGCGAGTACGCGCTGATCGTGCGGATGCGGATGGTGACGATCTCGGTCCCGCTCGGCGCGGCCAGCGGGTCGGAGCAGTTGTGGAGCTACCTGAATACCGAGGCGATCGAGGCGGTCCGCACCGGCAGTCTCGGGCGTAACGGGCTCCGGGCGGGGCTGGCGCCACGGGAGAGCTGGCAGGACGTGGCCGACGTGCTGGAGCAGATGACCGGGACGCGGCGCAAGACCACCGTCATGACATGCCTGCCCGGCGGCGCCGTGTCCGTGGAGGTGCGGCGGGACCAGCCGATGCAGACGCTGTTCGTCTACAACCGGGACCGGACGCTCAGCGGGCGGGACTACCCCCCCGCAGACAACCTGCTGACGTTCTTCTGCTCGCTGAACCCCGACGACCCGTCGCAGGTGACGCTGACCGTGCTGCCCCAGCTTCGCACCGCTCGACGCCGCCCCGCCGTCGTCAACCGGGGCGAGGTGCCCATGATCGCCTCGCGACCCACCTACTTCAGCTTCGAAGATTTGGCGTTCCGCGTGACCGTGCCCAGCCGCGACGTGCTGATCATCGGACCGGGAAGCGGCTCGCGCCGCAGCAGCAGCGTGGGCAACCGGTTCCTGCTGAAGCGGCGCGACGGTGTCCCGCACGAGACCGTGCTGGTCGTCATCCCGCAGGTCATCGCCGCGAAGCACAACGCCGACGGCGCCACATGACGCCATGACCCAGCCCGACGCCCCCAACCCCGGCGACGATTTCTACAGCGCCCTGTGCGCCAGTGCCGCCGTGGCCCTGGTCGCCACCGACGCCGAGTTCCGCATCGTCGCCTGGAACCGCGCCGCCGCCGCGCTGCTCGGACGTGACGCCGAGGACATGATCGGACGCGACGTCGCCGACGCCGTCCCCCAAAAGCGGCGCAGGATGCTCCGCCGCCTGCTGCGCCGCACGGCCGAGCAGGGCCGGACCAGCCAGTTCGACGTCCACGTCCCCGACCCCGCAGGCAAGCCGCGCGACCTGATGGTCGTGCTCTCGCCCATCCGCGGCGCTGGCGGCGCGCACCGCGGCGTGGCCGCGTGGATCATCGACGAGACGCACCGTAACGAGTTGTCGGCCCGGTTGACGCACGCGGAGAAGCTGGCCTCGCTGGGGACGCTGGCCAAAGGCGTGGCGCACCACTTCAACAACATCCTCGGCGGCGTGGCGACGTACGTGGACTACGCCCTGACCAGCGGGGACACCACGGCGATGAAACGCGCCTTGCAGATGACCTCCGAGGCCGCCGCTCGCGCCAGCCGCATCACGCAGCAGTTGCTGAGCTTCGCCAAACAGGACAGCCACCGCACGGACCTCGCCGACCTGACCGAGGTCGTGCTGACCTTCGTGCACCTCGTCGAGCGTCCGCTCGCCGAGAAAGGCATCGAGCTGCAGCTCGACCTGCGCCCCGCGCCGATCGTCGCCGTCGAGGCCAACCGCATGCACCAGGTGCTGGGCAACCTGCTGACCAACGCCGAGGAGGCCATGCCCGATAGCGGCACGCTGACGCTCGGCATCCGCCCGGCCGGCGACGAGGTGGAGCTGACCTTCGCGGACACCGGCGCGGGCATCGAACCGGACAAGCTGGACCTGGTCTTCGAGCCGTTCTTCACCACCAAGGGGCTGCACTCCGGCGGGGACAAGGCCAACCCGGGGCTCGGCCTGTCCGTCGCCCACGGGATCGTCACGGAGATGGGCGGACGGATCGACGTCGCGTCCACCCCCGGCGAGGGGACGAGCTTCACCATCGCGTTCCCGGTCGAGCAGGACCGGTAGCTCGGGCGCCGGGGCGCCCCGGAAAACGAGAAGCCCCGGGACGAGTCCCGGGGCTTCGGTGTCCATCGGATCGGCGCGGCGCGCTTACGCCTCGTCGTAGTCTCTCAGCGGGCGGTACCAGATGTTCCGGTAGCGCACGGCGTCGCGGTGGTCCTGGAGGCGCAGCGGACCCTCGCCCGGGTGCGGCTCGTAGTGCGTCGTGACCTTGTGGTTCGTCGGGCCCAGCAGCTCCTTGTCGTGGTGCAGCAGCACGCCGTTGTGCAGCAGCGTCACCCGCGCGGGACGCAGGAGCTTGTCGCCCTCGAACCGCGGCGCGGTCCAGATGATGTCGTACGTCTGCCACTGCCCCGGCGCACGGCAGGCGTTGACCAGCGGCGGGCACTGCCCGTAGATCGCCCCGGTCATCCCGTCGGCGTAGGAGTCGTTGTCGTAGCAGTCCAGAACCTGCAGCTCGTAGCGCCCCATCAGGAACACGCCGCTGTTTCCGCGCTGCTGGCTGTCGCCGGTGATCTCGGTCGGCGCGGCCCATTCCAGGTGGATCTGGCAGTCGCCGAGCTGGGTCCTGGTCTGGATGTCGCCGGTTTGCGAGACCACCTCCATGTACCCGTTCTCGACCTTCCAGCCGGGCTCGCCGCCGCCGACCTTCTCCCACCCGGACAGATCCGACCCGTCGAACAGCATCACCGCGTCGGACGGCGCGTCGCCGACGGTCTCCTGCGTCGAAGCCGTTGCGGGGGTGACCACCCGCGGCTGCGGGCGCGCGTCGTCGTGGACGCGCCACTTGCATCCGGAAATGAAGCACGTGTCGTCGTAACCCAGTTTCGCCATATCGTTTTCTCCATGTCTCTGGCCGCGCCGATCAGGCGCGGACGGGAACCCGTCGTCCCTTGCGTGAACTCTCCATCGCGGCGAACACCATCGCCAGCGACTTGATGTTGTCGTGACATTCGGTCTGCGGAACCTTTCCGGTCCGCAGGTAGCGCAGCATCTCCCGCAGGGCCCCGTGCATGCCGGTGTACTTGCGCCGGGCGACAGGGAGCTTGACGTCCTCCAGCTCTGGACGGACGCCCGCGCCGGTGCGGTGCTTGACGCGCTGTCCCCACGGCTCGCCGTCGCGCTCGTAGCAGAGCGTGCCGCGGTCGCCGATGAGGCGCCAGTCGCCGTGCCAGCTCGTCGGGCAACCCTCGGCGCACCAGCTTCCGCGGTAGGTGAACACCACGTCGTCGGACATCTCGAAGATGCAGCTCGTCGCGGCGTCCCCGGCATACCACGAGCTGAGCGGGTTGAACTCCCGGGCATAGACCGCGACGGGATCGACGCCCGTCATCATCCGCGCCAGGTCGAAGTGGTGGATCGACATGTCCAGGATCAGCGGGCTTTCCATCTCCGCCCGGAAGCCGCCGAAGTGCGCGCCGATGTAGAAATCGCAGTTCGCCGCCGTCAGCGTCCCCAGGCGCCCGCCCGAGACCGCCCGCGCGATCCGCTCGTGCGTCGGCACCCACCGGCGGGACTGGCTGACCATGTACAGCTTTCCGGTCTGCTCGGCAGTGCGGACCATCCGCCGCGCCTCGGTCATGCTCGATGCCATCGGCTTCTCGCCGATGACGTGACAGCCGGCCCGCAGCGCCTTGCACGTGACCTTGCAATGGGCCTCCGGCGTGGTCAGGTCGACCACGAAGTCCGGGCGCGTTTTCTTCAGCGTCGCGGTCAGGTCGTCCGACGGATCGCACGACAGCTCGTACTTCGCGATCTGCGCCGCGGCGCGGTCCACGTCCAGGTCCACGACGCCGGCGACCTCGACCTTCTCAGCGACCAGCGGACCGAACCACGCGTTCGAGATTCCGCCGGCACCTACGACAACGGCT
>JBMCUM010000050.1:0-10110 GCA_048622595.1 Planctomycetota bacterium
TCGGTGAAGTAATCGAACGTCCCCGACGTCGACGCCGGACCGTACAGCTCGAATTCCGCGTCCGGCCAGGAGGGGTCCACCTGGTTCCACTTCTCCGGCGGGTCGCCCGGGCCCCAGATCCGCTTGAGCTGATCGAAGGTCATCGCGTCGACCCAGTCGGCGTCGGGGTTGCACACCATGCTCAGCGCGTCGATGCCGACCTTCAGCTCGATTACGTCGATGCCGTTCTCGCGGCATTTCTCCAGTTCGCTTTGCTTGATTTCCCGGCTGGCGTCGTTGATGTGCGTCTTGCCGGGGATGAAGAAGTTCTTGAATCCCCCGCCGGTTCCGGTCGAGCTGACCGAGACCTTGACATCCGGGTGCAGCTTGCTGAACTCTTCGGCCATCGCCGTGGAGATCGGGTAGACGGTGCTGCTTCCGGCGATCTTGACCTCGCCGGAAAGCTGCCCTTCCTCGTCATCCCCGCACCCGACCACCAGCGACAACGCCAGAACGCAGACCAGCCCTGTACGCATTGTCATTTCCGTTCTCCTATCTGTTGGTTTCACCAAGCACAGTTCCTGCACAGCGTCCGATATTCGTCCTCTATGGTCAACTCGCTTCCGGCGGGGCATCATCCGCCGCGGGCAGCGAGGGTCTTGCCCCGGTCGCTTCGAGACGTCCGCCGCCGGCGCCTCGGCCGACTCCGGTCGCGCAACCCCCCCGGTCCGGACTGCCGGAGCACCTGCTCCGCCGTCCCGCAGCCCCGGTTGAAAACCGCCGATCCGCGTTAAGAATCCGTGAACCCGGCGATACGGTACCAGCGCGCACGCCTACTGCACGGTATCCTCATGCTTCGGCGCTAAGAGCAGTTTCACGAACCGTTAAGAGTGCGCTAATATGCCCCCCAGGGCGTTGGCGTCAGCCGCGGCGGACCCTAGAATAGGCCCCGTGGCGCGCAAACGAATCGTCATCGTCGAGGATGAGCCGGACATGGCCGAGCTCGTCGCGATGCACCTCCGGCGGGAGCACTATCAACCGGAGGTGGCTTCCGACGGGGCGCGCGCGCTGCAGATCATCCAGGCCTCACCGCCGGATCTCGTGCTGCTGGACATGATGCTGCCCCGACTTTCCGGCACGGAGGTGCTGCGCGAGATCCGCCGCGACCCGCGCACGGCGGACGTGCCGGTGATCATCCTGACGGCCAAGACCGGCGAGGGCGACATCGTCGCGGGGCTGCAGCTCGGCGCCGACGATTACGTCACCAAGCCGTTCAGCATGTCGGTGCTTCTGGCGCGGGTTTCCGCGGTGCTGCGCCGCATCGAGGCGGTCGACGACTCCAGCGACCGCGCCCTGGGCGTCGGACCCATCCGCATCAACCGCGAGATGCACCGGGTCGAGGTCGACGGCGAGCCGGTCTGCCTGACCGCCACCGAGTTCAAGCTGCTGGCGACGCTGGTGGCCGCACGCGGGCGCGTGCTGACGCGCGACCAGCTCATCAACCACGCGCTGGGCGTCAACGCCGTGGTCACCGACCGCACGATCGACGTGCATCTGGCCGCCGTGCGCCGTAAGCTCGGTCCTGCAAAGTCGTACATCGAGACCGTTCGCGGGGTGGGCTACCGGATCACGGTCGAGCACAATGAGACGCCATAGCTTTTTCCTTCGCCTGTTCGCCGGCAACCTTTTGCTGGTGCTGGCGGTCATCTCCTTCGGCTTCGTCGTCTCCTACCGCTACCTGAACCGGCAGCACATGCGGCGCGACGTGCGCGACCAGCGGCGCATCGCCCGTATCATGGGCGAGCTGTTCGCCAACCGCTGGCCGGTGGAGGGCACGCCGCGCCGCCAGGACGTCCAGCCGCTCTGCAGGACGCTGATGACCGGAAGCGACCTGCGTCTGACCGTAATGGCCCGTCCGGACGGAATCGTCCTCGGCGACAGCCATGCCGAACCCGCGCAGATGGAGCCCCACCTCACCGCCGACCGCCCGGAGGTGCTTGCGGCGATGCGGGGCGAGCCCGGTCAGGCGACGCGAACCAGCGAGACGCTGGGGGTGCGCTTTCGCTATATCGCCGTTCCGGTTCGTCGGGACGGGCGCGTCGTCGGGGCGGTCCGCGTGGCCAAGCCCGTCACCGACATCGCCCGCGGACCGGACCTCCTGCGGAACGTGCTGATGTGGGCGGCGATCGCCGCAGGCGGGACGGCCGTGCTGCTGGGGCTGCTGATCAGTTGGCTGTGGTACGTTCCGCTGCGTCGGATCGCCCACGCTGCCGGGAAGATCGCCTCGGGCAACCTGGACCACCGCGCCCACATTCGCGGTCCGCGGGAGCTGACGGAACTGGCCACGGCGCTGAACGAGATGCGCAGCTCGCTGGCGGCGCAGATGCGTCTTGCCGTCCGGCAGCGCCGGAACCTCGAGGCGGTTGTCAGCCACATCGAGGACGGCATCGTCGCCCTGGACGCCGAGCGGAACATCGCCTACATGAACCGCGCGGCCTGCGACCTGCTGGCGCCCGAGGAGAGGAACGTCGTGGGGCGCAACGTCCAGTCGGTCATCCGGCGGGTGGAGGTCATCGACGCGATCAACGCCGCGGGCGAGTCCGGGCGGGTGTCGCGCCAGGTCGAGATCGACCGCGCGGGCGAACGGCTCGTGCTCGACCTGCACGTCACGGACGTCTCCGAGGGACGGCGCGACGGCGTGTGCCTGCTGCTGGCGGCGCACGATGTGACCGAGATCACGCGGACGGCTCGCATCAAGGCCGAGTTCGTCGCGAACGCCTCCCACGAGCTTCGGACGCCGCTGGCGACGATCAAGGCCACGACTGAGTCGCTGGCCGCCATTGGACCGGAAGACCGCGACGCGCTGGAGAAGCTGGCGGGGATGCTGACGCGCCACGTGCAGCGACTGGAGGACCTGACCAACGATCTTCTGGATCTGCACCGCGTGGAGCAGGCGCATGGCAAGCTCAAGCTGGAGGAGATCGCGCTTCAGGACCTCGCCGGGTGGGCGCGGGCGAACTTCGGTCAGCTCGCCCGCGGCGGCGCGGCGGGCGCCGACAAGTCCGTGACGTTCAACGTCCAGGCGGACCCCCCGGACCACACCGTCCGTTCCGACCGCAAGCTCGTGACGCTGATCCTGCAGAACCTGCTGGACAACGCGATCAAGTTCACCCCGAACGGGGGGACGGTCACCTGCTCCCTGCGGCGCAACGGAAGCGGGGCGATCCTGGAGGTCGCCGACACCGGCTGCGGGATCGACCCGCAGATCCGCGACCGCGTCTTCGAGCGGTTCTTCCAGGCCGACACCGCCAGGAGCGGCGACGCCGCGCATCGCGGGACGGGGCTGGGCCTGGCGATCGTCAAGCACGCCGCCGAGCAGATCGGCGCCCACATCGAGCTGCACAGCCAACCGGGCGAGGGTACAAGCGTGACGGTCTTCATCCCCAGCCGGGGGCTGTAGCGCCGCGCCGGCGGTGCGGAGCTCCGGGGGCGAGCCCTTGGTCCGGCCCGCCCGAACCGCCTATACTGTGCATGCGACGCCGGTGCGGCCGCACGGCGCGGAAGCGACGGCGATTTCCCGAACCCGTAAGAATCAGGAGAGCAGAACATGCGTGCAATCACCATTGTCACAACGTTATGGGTCGTGTGCGGGCTGGCGGCGGCAGTCCCGGCCGGCGCCGCCGAGCCGGATAGCAAGACCGACCAGGACGCCCCCTGCCTTCCGCTGAAGGGACTGAAGGTCGCCGTGCTGACCGGGGAGCAGTTCCAGAGCACCGAGGCGCTGATGCCCATCGCGATGCTGACCAACCGCGGCGCGGAGGTCCTGGTCATCGGACCGTCGGCGGGCAAGGCCAAGTGTTACGACAAGGACCTCCATCTGCTGGTGCACGCGGCGGCGGCGGACGTGTCGGCCGACGACTTCGACGCGCTGGTCATTCCCGGCGGGTACGCGCCGCGGAACATCCGCAAGGATGAGGCCGTGCTGGACTTCACCCGCGCGATCAGCAAGGCGGGCAAGCCGATCGCGGCGATCTGCCACGGTCCGCAGGTTCTGGCGACGGCGGATGTCATCGAAGGACGGACGATGACGTGCTTCTCGGGCGTCTCGGCAGAGCTCACCGACGCCGGCGCGACCTACAAGGACGAGCCCGTCATCCGCGACGGGAACCTGGTCACCTCGCGCCTGCCCAAAGACATCCCGGTCTGGTTGGCGACGATGGAGACGGTGCTGACCGAGTACGCCGAAAAGGTCAAGAAAGACGACTAGGCGCGACGCCGGGCGGACCCGAGATTAGCTGCGTCCTGGAATCCACACGCTTCGGGCAGGTGACGGTCGACGGGCGAACGTACGACCACGACGTGTACGTGCGCGCCGACGGCGAGGTGACCCGGCGCGACAAGAAGCCCGCCAAGCGCCGCTGCGGGACGAGCCACTGCATCGGCGCCGAGGAGCTCGAGGCGCTCTGCGCCGACCGGCCGGACCGACTGTTCATCGGAACGGGGCAGAACGGCGCAGCGGAATTGACCGACGACGGACGCGAGTATCTGCGCGGGGAAGGCATCGACTGGGAGGCCCGGCCCACGCCGGACATCCTCGCCGCCTACAACGCGTGGTCGAAGCGCAAGGCGGCGCTGATTCACGTGACCTGCTGACGCGACCGGCGGAACTCAGAACAGCCCCGCCTCGGGGTCGGGGCGGGCGGCGGCGCCTCGTCGCGTGCGCGCGGACCGGGACGGGGGCGCGGCCAGGACGCGGTCGGGGTACCACGAGCCGGGACCGCGACGGTTGTGACGGTGCAGCACGCACAGCGTCTGCATGCACCGTCCGCCGTCCTGGTCGCACCGGACGTGGGCAAGCAGGAACTCGCCGTCCGCCCCCAGCGGCGCGTAGCACCCCTTCTCGTCGCACGCGTACGTTCCGCCGACGAGCTTTCCGTGCTGCGGACAGCCGATCCGGATGGGCTTGCGAGGCGGCATGGCGTCGGAGCGGGCGGCGCCGCGTAGCGGCGTCAGTCGGGCAGCGCGATCTGGGCCTTGACGGAGCTGTCGGGCATGTCGGCGGCCCAGGCGAACGCCTCGGCGCCGCGATCGAAGTCGAACGTGTCGGTGATCAGCGGCTTGACGTCGAGCCGCCCGGTCTCGATCAGCGCCAGGGCCCTGGGGTAGACGTGGGCGTAGCGGAAGACCGTCTCGATCCGCGCCTCCCGCATCTGGGCGGCGACCACGTCCAGGGCGGGCTTCTGGCCCGGCATGCCGATCAGCACCACGCGCCCGGCAGGGCGCAGCGGCGCGAAGACGCCCTCGGCGGCGGATCGGGCCCCGCTGGCCTCGAAGACCACGTCCGCGCCCCACCCGCCGGTCAGCTCGGCGACGACGTCCGCGACATCGCACCGGGCGACGTTGACCGGCGTGATCGCGCGGGCGTCCAGCGATGCGGCGATTTCCAGCTTGGGCTGCTTGACGTCCGTGATGACCACCCGGCTGCACCCGGAAGCCAGCGCCGACAGCGCCGTGACCATCCCGATCGTCCCCGCGCCCAGCACCACCGCCAGGTCGCCCGGGGCGATCTCCGCCTTGCGGGCGGCGTGCATGCCGATCGCCAGCGGCTCGACCATCGCGCCCTCGTCCAGCGTCACGCCCTCGGGCAGCTTGTAGGTAAACTCCGCCGGGTGCACCACCGTCTCGCGCAGGCACCCGTGAATCGGCGGCGTCGCCCAGAACCGCACCGACGGGTCCAGGTTGTAGATGCCCAGGCGCGATGCGGCGCTGTTCGGGTCCGGGATGCCGGGCTCCATGCACACCGCGTCACCGACGGCGAGATGCTCGACCTCGGCGCCGACCTCGGTGACCACGCCGGACGCCTCGTGGCCGAGGACCATCGGGGTCTCGACGACGAAGGGCCCGATCCGCCCGTGGGTGTAGTACTCCACGTCGGACCCGCAGATGCCGACGCGGCGGATGGCGACCCGCACGTCGCGCGGGCCCGGTACCTCGTCGATGTCGATCTGCCGGACCGACACCTCGCCGACCTTCTCCAACACGACCGCTTTCATGTTCGCGTCCTCACGCCGAGATGGTTTCCCGCCCGGCGGCTTGTCGTTCGGCGTGGTTCGGTGGTTGTCGAGCTCACCCGTCCGAGGGGAAGATCATCGCCTCGGCGAAGGCCGTCTGGAACTCGGCATCCTGCGAAAGCTGCACGTGGGCGGCGGCGCGTGCGAGCTGCCCGGCGCGGCGGCGGGCGGCGACCGAAAGCAGCGCCGCCTTGGCGCCGGCCAGCGACGTGTTGCCCACGAACGAGACGCGGTCGTGGGGCACCTCGGGAGGAAGCAGTCCGATCCGCTGGGCGTTGGACCGCCGCACGAAGCTTCCGAACCCGCCGGCGATGAGCACGCGTCGCAGGTCGGCCGGAACGAGCCCCGCCTGGCGCAGCAGGATGCGCACGCCGGCGCGGAGCGCGCCGGCAGCGAGCTGCAGCTCCCGCACGTCGCGCTGTGTCAACGACACGCGCGCTTCGTCGCGCTGGGCGAGGACGAACTCCGGCTGCCCGTCGCCGTCGGTGCGAACGCGGCGTCGCAGGGCGTCGCCCAGCGACGCGGGCAGCTCGTCTCCGGCGCGAAGGCGCCCCTCGGGCGTCATCACGCCGGCGCGGAGCAGCTCGGCGGCCAGGTCGATCAGCGCCGTTCCGCAGATGCCGGCCGGGTCGCGCCCCCCGATGACGCTGAACTCCAGGTCGTCATCGAGCACGACCTTCTCGATCGCCCCGCCCGAGGCGCGCATCCCGCAGGAGATGCGGGCGCCCTCGAAGGCCGGTCCCGCCGCGGTCGACGCCGCCCACAGCTTGCCCTCGTGGGCGAGTACGATCTCCCCATTGGTGCCAATATCGATCATCAGCGAGGGCCCGTCGACCTCGTCGATGCGCGTCACGAGCATCCCGGCGACCGCGTCGCCGCCGACGAACCCGCCGATGATCGGAAGCACGCACGCCGACGCCCGCGGATGCAGCGACAGCCCGATCAGGCGCGCCGGAAACATCAGCCCCCGCGCGTGCGCGGCGACGAACGGGATCTGCCCGAGCTGGGCGACGTCCAGCCCGCACAGCAGGTGCTCCATGGTGGTGTTTCCTGCGAAGGCGGCCTCGTAGATGCGCCTGCGCGCGACGCCCGCCTCGCCGCACAGTTGGTCGATCATGTCGGAAACGGCCGAGACGATCTCCGCCTGCAGCTCCGCGGGACAGTCCGGGCACGCCCCGCTGCGGGCGATGCGGGACAGCACGTCGTCGCCGAAGCGGACCTGCGGGTTCATGGCGCTGGCGAGGGCGCGTTCCTCGCCGGTGCGAAGGTCCATCAGCGACCCGACCAGGGTCGTCGTGCCGATGTCGAACGCCACGCCGAAGCATTCGTCCGTCGTGTCGCCGGGCTCGAAGTCGATGAGCGTATGGTCCGTCAGCACGCACGTACCGGCGAAGTCGCCCTCGCGCAGGCGCTTGGGCAGCTCGCGCACCACGTCCAGCGGCGCGGTCACGTCCCCGACCTGCGCCGCGAGGCGCTCGAGGTCCGCCGCGTGGTCGTCCAGCGTCGGCGGGGTCAGCTCCACGTGGACCTTGCGGACCGCCGGGGACAGCTCGGCCGCGGCGCCGGTCTGACGCTCGGCGAGAATCTTGTGCAGCTCGGCCACGCGCGAGGCGGCGGGCACGGACACGACCGACTCGCGGCAAATATTCGCCTGGCAGGCGAGGCGCCAACCGGCAGCGACCTCGTCCCGTGCGAGGGCGGCGTTCTCGGCCGCCGTGGGGTCGGGCGCTGCTGCGGAGAACTGGACGCGGCACTTGCCGCAGGTTCCGCGACCGCCGCAGGGCGTCTCAACGGGCAGGCCCGCGCGGGCGGCGGCCTCGACCACTTTCGTCCCGGGCAGGACGTAGATCGTCCGCCCCTGGGGTTGGAACGTTACCTTCACTTGCCTGGTGTGCATCGATGCGGCTCCGGTTCGGCGGGGCAGGGGCGCCATAGTACGCGCCACGCCCGGCGACGTGTCCACTGAAAATGCCGCCCGCAGTCGTGCTGGGGTGCGTTCCCCTTTCGCAGGCAGACCTCATCCGGCGGTTCTGCTGTTCGCCCCGAAGCCGGAGCGTAGCGCAGGCCCGTATGCGGGGGGCGACTGATCCTCGCCACGGGCGCGTAGCCCGTGGAGACCGTCGCCGCCGACCGACCGAGCCCCAGCGGGGCGCGTGCGCGCGGCAGCATTCAATCGGCCCTGCCGGGCCCCACACGCCGGGAGGCTTTCATCCCACGGCCTGCCGGCCGTAGCTACGGTCATACGGCCCTGGCGGGCCTACCCGCACCCCTGCCGACGCAAACGGGATGCACCGGTCGCGCTTGTCGCACCGTCGCGACGTTTCTACACTTGTACCGTCCCAGCCGAAAGGTCAACCGTGCCCGTCACTGCGGCGCTTGCAGTCCGATTCGCCCATCCGTGGGCGCTGGTCGCCCTGGCGGTCGTCGCCGTCCCGCCGCTGGTCGCCGCGCGGGCGCGACGCCGCGGGCGGCGCGTCGGGACACTCCCCGTGGCGCTGCAATGCGCCGCCGTGGCGCTGACGGCGTGCGCCCTGGCAGGACCCATGGCGCCGCTGGGCGCCTCGGCCGAGAAGCCGTACCTGCTGCTGCGGGACGTCTCCGCGTCCGTCCGCGGGCAGGCGCTGCCCGACTGGCCCGACGCCCTGCCCGTCAGACGACACGTCTTCGCCGAAAACGTGGCGCCGCAGGGCACGCCCGTGGACGCCTCCGCGACGCGGATCGTCCCGGCGCTGCGCCTGGCGACGGCGCAGGCCGACCAACTCGCCGGCGCGGTCATCGTCACGGACGCGAACTTCCATGACGCCGACTGGTCCGACGCTGCGGCCGCCCTGGGGCGGACCGGCCTGCCCGTCGCCGTCGTGCCCCTGGCGGCGCCGGGCGCCGACGCGCGGGTGACGGGACTGGCCGCCCAGCGACCGCCCCACGCCGGCGGTGGGGTTCGGCTTCGCGCGACGGTGACGGCCTCGGCCTCGCAGACGCGCCGCGTCTCCCTGCGCCGCGTGGCGCCGGATGAGCGGATCTTTCCGCCGCGGCGGGTCGAGCTCGCCGCCGGCGCGTCGGCGACGGTGACGCTGGACGACCGGACCGCGCCGACAGACGCGACGGCCGTGTACGAGGCGCGACTGCTCGGGAAGGATGCCTTCGGCGAGAACGACTCGGCCCGCGCGGTCGCGACGCCGCGGCGTCAGCGCGTCGCGTGGGTCTCGTCGCAGGGCCCGCCGCCCGGGTTCGCCGACGCGCTGGGCACAGCCGAGGTGACCGTCCTCGCCCCGGACGAAGCCACCTCGACCGTGGACGGATGGAGCCCCTACGCCGCCGTGGTGCTCGTCGACGCGACGGGCCTGATCTTGGACGCGCCCCGACGCGCCGCCCTCGGCGCGTACGTCCGGTCCGCCGGCGGACTCGTGCTGGTGGGAACCGGCCCGCATCGCTCGCCCGCCGACCGCGACGACCCCCTCAACGCCGTGGCGGCCCTGACCGCCAGACCCTACGAGCGCACCCCCCTGAAGGTCGTGGTCGTCCTGGACGCGTCCGGCTCGATGGGCGAGCCGGCAGGCGGCGGGCGCAGCCGGTTCGACGTAGCCGTCGAGGCCGTGATGGCGATGGAACCCCACCTGATGCCCCACGACGCCCTGGCGGTGGTGACCTTCTCGGCGCGGGCGCGGACCGTCTACGACAGCGGGCTCTCCCGGCCTGACTTCGCCCGCCTGCACGATGCGCTGCGCGGCGCGCGTGCGGGCGGTCCGACCCACGTGCTGCCCGCGCTGCAGCGCGCGGCCGGGCTCGGCGCGACGCGCGACGCGCGTTCCGGCGAGCCCGACGGCGACCGCCGAACGCTGGTCATCCTCGTCAGCGACCTGCTGGACCGCCGGTTCGACCCCGATGCGGCGGCGCGGCTGTTCGGCGAGCACCGACACCTGGCGGTCGTGGTCGCTGCCGCCGCGGACGACCCCCGCCAGGCGCCCTTGCGGGAACTGGCCCGGCGTGCGGACGCACCGCTGCAGGCGGCGGCGGACCTCGGCGACCTCGACGAGCTGTTCGTGGAGTTCCTGCGCCGACT
>JBMCUM010000051.1:0-9885 GCA_048622595.1 Planctomycetota bacterium
CGCCGCGTGGGCGACCGGGTGCTCATGCTTCACGACGGGCGGTTCATCGCCGATACCACCCCCGACGCCCTGGAGAACGTCGACAACAAGGTGGTCGCCCGCTTCGTGCGGGGTCGGGCCGCTCCGGAAGAACTGGCGCGACTCGAAGGCGGACCGCTCGGTCGCCAAGCCGCAAGCCGACAGGAGACGCCCTGATGCAAGAGCACACGCGGAACACGATCGTGGGGTTGACGGTAGTGGTGGCGCTGGGGTTGCTCGGGACGCTGGTGGTGATGTTCACCGGCCTGCCGCAGGTGTTCCAGACCGGGTACACCGTTCGCATCCGGTTCGACCACAGCGGGGGGGTCCGCGCCGGGGACGCGGTGCACATGTCCGGGATGCGGGTCGGGCAGATAACCGACGTCCGATTCGTCCGGCCGGGGCGGCCCGACGCCGGGGTGGTCTTCACCGCGCGGATCGACGAGGACATCCGCCTTCCCGGGAACACCCGCCCGCACATGTACACGCAGGGACTCGCCGGACAGCCCTACATCGCCCTGCAGACCGACGGCGAGCCCATCGTCGACCCCGAGACCGGGCGGGCCTACGACATCCTGCCCACCGACCGCGTCGTGACGCTGCCCGGAACGCACGCGGCGACCAACATCGCCCAGGAAGCCCGCGACATCGGCAACCGGATCAAGGACTTCTTCTCGGACGCGCGCCCGGCGATGGAGGCCGCGGCCAAGCTCGGCGACCTCCCCGACCAGGCCGGACCCGCCCTGCGGGCCCTGACGCGCCTCTCGGAGAACCTCAACCGCTTCCTCGCGCCGGACGAGACGCCGACGACCGCGGCGGCGCCGACGACCGGACCGACCGCGGCGACGCGCCCCGCGCCGGCGACGCCGCTGGCGCGGGTCAATCGCATCCTCGAGGGGATGGACGGCATCTTCGGCGACCCGGAGGCGCGGCAGCGCATGCAGCGCACGCTGGAGAACCTGGACCGCGCCGCGGCGGAGGCGGTGGTCTCGCTCAAGGAGCTGCGGACGCTCAACGACGAGGCCCGCGAGATGTTCACCGCCGTCCGCGGCGAGATCGAGCAGGTCAGCGCCGACAGCCGGACGCTCATCAACAAACTCATCGGCAGCGCCGAGCGGCTGTCAAAGCTCCTGGCCGACTTCCAGAAGTCCGCAGCGCGGATCGAGCGGGGCGAGGGAACCGTCGGCAGGATGCTTCACGACACGGAGCTGTACGACGACCTGGTCACCGCGGCCGAGCAGCTCACCCGGTCCCTGGAGCAGCTCAACCAGCTTTTGGAGAAGTGGAAGGCCGAAGGCGTGGAGCTGAAGCTCAAATAATCGAACCCCGAATGACGAATCAGAATGACGAATCAGAATGACGAATCAATGACCAAACCCGAATAACGCTCCGCCTGCCGCTTGCCTTTCGTCATTTTTCATTGCGACCTGTATCGGCATGCGGGCTTCGTCATTCGTGAATCGTCGCATGTCAGCCGCCCGCCTCCGCCATCACGTCGTCGGGGACATCCGCGTTCGTGTAGACGTTCTGGACGTCGTCGTGGTCCTCGAAGGCCTCCATGAGGGCGACGACCTGCCTGGCGTTGTCGTCGGCGGCCTGGACGGTGTTGTCGGGGATCATCGCCAGCGAGGCCGAGTCGGTCCGGATGTCGCGGTCGGCGAGGGCGGCGCGAACGTCTCCGTAGGCGCCGACCTCGCAGGTGATCTCGAAGTAGTCCCCGTCTCGCCGGAAGTCCTCGGCCCCGGCTTCCAGGGCGAGTTCCATCAGCGTGTCCTCGTCGGCCTGGTCGGCGGAAACCAGGAATGTGCCCTTGCGGGCGAACATCCATCCGACGCAGTTGGTCGCCCCGAGCTGTCCGCCGGCGCGCTCGAATATCTTGCGGATCTCCGCCCCCGTGCGGTTGCGGTTGTCCGTCAGGCACTCGACAAGGAACGCCACGCCCCCCGGCCCGTACCCCTCGTACACCACCGGCTCGTACTCGGCGCCGCCGATCTCGCCCGTGCCCTTCTTGATGGCGCGGTCGATCGTATCCTTGGGCATGTTGGCGGCCTTGGCGTCGTCGATGGCGTAGCGCAGCGTGAGGTTGTCCTCCGGGTCGCCGCCGCCCTGGCGCGCCGCGACGATGACGCGCCGTGCCAGCTTGCTCCACGCCCGCCCTCGCTTGGCGTCATTGGCCGCCTTCTGCCGCTTGATTCGTGCCCAGTGTGAATGTCCTGCCATGGTTGGACTCCAGTGTACCACATGCCCCGACGGCGCTTCACTCGCCGTCGACCTCGACGCCCTCGCCCACCGGCGCCACCTCGACCGGACGACCGGCGCGCAGCGCCTCCAGCTTGCGCTTCGCCGCCTCGTGCGTGCGCCGCACCTCGCGGTCGGGCTCGTCCATTTCCGCGGCGGCCTCGACCGCCCGGCGCCACATCGCCTCGGCCTTGCCCGTCCACTCCAGGCGGTAGTACGCGTCGCCGGCGTGGTCCAGCACCACAGGATGCTCGCCATGCCCTCCGCCGCCGATGACGGCGTGCAGGATGCGTCCGGCCGGGCGGAACCGCGCCTTCTTGTACAGCACCCACGCCAGGGAGTCCTGGAACGACGCCTCGTCGGGACGCTCGCTGAGGGCCTTTCGGATCATGGCCTCGGCCTGGTCGAGCTTCACGCCGCTGTCGGCGTACATGTACCCGAGGTTGTTGTTGAGCATGGCGCTGTCCGGCTGGAGCTCGTAGGCCTTCTCCAGGGCCTCGATCGCCTCGCGCCTGCGGTCGAGCTCGCCCAGCGCCGCCGACTTCATCTCCCACAGCTCGACGTTGTCCGGTTCGTCCCGGCAGTAGCGCTGCGCCCGGCGCAGCATCTCGGCGTGCTTGCCTTCCATCGCCACCAGTTGCAACGCCGTCCGACGCAGTGCGCTGACCAGCTCGCCGCGCCCGGTGGGGCGCGTCTCGGCGGCGGGCGCCGACAGCGTCTTCAGCCAGCGGTCCACGTGCTCCAGCGCCGCGCCCGGGTCGGCCTGGACGTACGCCGCCACGAGCAGCTCCCGCGGCTGACGGGCGTAGGGCTGACGAGCCATCCATTTCTCGGCGAGCGCGTCGGCCTGTTCCAGCCGCTTCGCCTTGCCCAGCACCAGCAGCAGGGTCCCGCGGTAGACGTCCTTGTCGGCGTCGCGCTCGGCGGACTCGATCCGCTCCCGCAGCAGCGCGATCGCCCGGTCGTGCTGGTCCGCCTCGGACAGCTCCACGGCGACCTGCTGCCACGGCGAGCGCGTGTCCGGCTCGTCCTCGCTCCAGTCCCGGGCGGCCTGGACGGCGCGGTCGTACAGGCCCGCGCTGACGGCGAACTCGATCCGCGCCGCGCGGAACAGGTCACGCACCACCTGCGGCGCGTCGGGCAGCCACTTGTCGACGGCCTCCAACGCCTCGCGCGGGCGCTCGGTGCGCTCGTACAGGTCCAGCAGACGCACCTGCCGCGCCACGCGCAGCCGGGGGTCCTCGGCGCCGGCGACCGCCTCGCGGAGCAGCTCCACGGCGCGGTCGGTCCGCTCCAGGGCGACCAGGGCGTTGACGGCTTGGTCCAGCGCCCACATGCCGTCGGGGTTTTCCTTCAGCATCCCCTCGGCGTGGCGCAGCGCCGCCTCGTGCCGCTCCGCGGCGAGCAACGCCAGCACGCACCGCTGCTCGACGTACAGGTTCGCCGGAAGGCGCCGATACAGGCGCTGCATGCGGTCGGCGGCCTGGCCGTGGCGCCCCCCCAGCGCCAACAGCCCCCTCAGCAGCAGCGCGGGGCGGGGGTCGGACGGGCGCAGATCCGCCAGCTTCCCCAGGCGCCGCGTGAGGGTAACCCACTCGGACTTCGGCATCAGCCAGTTCGAGCGGTGCCCGCGCGCCCACAGCTCCAGAAGATCCCGGTCGTACGGGTCGCCGGCGGCGGCACGGAACCGCTTGATCGCCTCGACCGCCTCGCCGAGCTGTCCGCGGTGCAGGTGCAGCTCGGCCGTCAGGCGATCGCCCAAGCTCCCGTCCCGGCTGCGGCGCACGATCTCCAGCAGTTGCTCCGCGGCCGACCACTGCTGACGGAAGGTCAGGCGGTCGAACAGCCCTTCAACCAGCTCGGCGTCCTCGGAGCGCCGGCGAAGCTCCTCCATCAGCCGTCGGTAGGCCTGGTCCGCCCGCCCTTGGCGCTCCAGCGCCCAGGCGAGCGTCAGCAGCGACGGGGTGTGACGATCGTTGGTGTCCAGGGCGCGGTTCAGCGCCGCGACCGCGTCCTTCGGGCGGCGCCGGACCAGCAGCGCCTTGCCCTTGAGGTACAGCGTGAAGGCGTCCTCGTCGCCCACGGCCTCGCCCAGCCGCCGGAGCAGCGCGGGCGTCTTGCCGTACTGCTCCGTCGCCAGCAGCACGTCCATCCACGCCTCGTAGGCAGCGCGGAAGTCCGGTTTCGCCGCGGCGGCCTGCTCGAACGCCGTCGCCGCCAGGTACGGCTTGCCCGCCTGCCGGGCCACGACGCCCGCGACGTAGCGGCGCGCCGCGACCTCAGCGCCATCGCCGTCCTCCCCGTCCAGCAGGCGCCGCGCGGTTCCGCTCGGCGCGGCCGCCGCGACGCGCCGGACCGCCTGGGCGATCCGCTCGACCTGTTCGACGTCGCCGGCCAGCGCCGCGGCCAGCGTGTCCAGCGCGCGAGCGGGCTGGCCCTGTCCGACGTACAGCCGCGCCAAGGCCTGGGCAATCCTCGCATCGGCGGGCATCTCCTCGGCGACGGGGCGGAGAATCGCCAGCGCCGCGTCGGGCCCGTCGGTTTCCTCGGCCGCCCGCGCCAGCGACGCGGCCAGGTTCGCGTCCAGCTCGGCGGGATTCGCCCGCCGGTAGGCGTCCCAGATCCGCCGCGCCGCGCCCGGGTCGTCTGCGGCGCGACACAGCTTGCCCGTCAGCGAGGCCACCTGCCCCCGCTGAGCCGGCTCGGACGCCAACTCGACCAGAAACGCCTCCGCCCGGTCGTACGCCTCCATCTTCAACAGCGCCGCGGTCAGCAGGCGCGGCGTCTGCTCGTCCAGGCGGTCGCGGCGAAAGGCGCGCTCGAGGTGCTCGGCCGCCTCCTCATACCGCCGCAACTGCAGCAGAAGCCCGCCGCGAAGGCGGATCAACCGCTCCGGTGCGAAAACCAGCGGCGCCAGGCGATCGCGGTCGGCGTACGCCCGGCCGTGCGCGTCGATCCACGTCGTCAGCGTCCCGGACGCGTCCAGCGCCGCCCGCCAGTAGCCCGCCTCGGCCAGCGCGCGGATCAGCCCGAGCAGCGCCTCGCCCGCGTGGGGGCTCTCGGCGCGATATCCGTCGCACTTCCGCGCGGTGCGGAAGCGGCGAAGCGCTTCTGCGACCTTGCCCTCGCCCAGCGCCGCCCACCCGAGTATCGTCTGGGCGCGGAGGTCGTCCGGCGCGGCCGAGGTGCTGCGGCGCAGGTTCGCGACCGCCTTTCCGACGTTGTCCAGCCCGGCATAGGCCAGCCCCAGCGCCCGGCGGATGCGGGGATGGTCCGGGGCGAACCCGACGGCCCGGTCCAGGGCCCTGCGGGCCGCGTCGAAATCCTCATCGTCCAGGAGCTTCTCGCCGCGGAGCGTGAGCTCCTTCGCCCGCTTGGGCAGCTCGATGTCCCGCGGCGCCGGTTTCGGGGCGGGGATCTCCGGCGACAGCTCGTCCAGCGGGACGCGCGCCCGCTCCGGAAGCGGCGCCTCGACGGGGCGCGTCGCCGGTCGGGTCGCGGCGCCCGGGGGCGTCTCGGGCGCGGGCGGGGCGCAGGAGGCGCACCACGCGGCCAGGAGCATCGCGGCGACCGCCGGCGTCGCGCGCGGCGCCCCGCGCCGCGGGGATCGCCCCGTCCGGTTCGTTCGCCCTCGCTGCGCTGCCATCGCGGTCCTTCCGTCTCGCCCCCGCTAGGGGATGATCTTGTTGAGGGGATAGGTGATGATGCCCGTCGCCCCGGCGCGGCGGAGCTGCGGAATCAACTCGCGCTCGACGACCTCCTCGACGATCACCTCCACCGCAACCCAGTCGCTCGCGGCCAGGTCCGAGACGGTGGGGCTCTTCTCGGCGGGAAGGATCTTCGTGATCTCCTCCAGCTTCGCGCGGGGGACGTTGAGCTTCAGCCCGACCTTCTCGCGCGCCTCGATGGCCGCGGTCAGCAGCATGGCGATGTTCTCGATCTTCCGTCGCTTCCAGTCGACGTCCATCGCCTCCCGGTTTGCGATCAGGCGCGTCGACGAGGTCAGAACCGTGTCCACCACCCGCAGGCGGTTGGCGCGCAGCGAGCTGCCGGTCTCCGTGACATCCACGATCGCGTCGTACAGCTCGCCCAGATTGGCCTTGACCTCCGTGGCGCCGTGACTGAACTCCACCTCCACGTCCACGCCCCGCTCGGCGAAGTACTTCCGCGTGACGTTGACCAGCTCCGTCGAGACCATCCCCCCCGACAGGTCCTCCGGCGCGGAGGCCTCGCTGGACTCCGGAACCGCCAGCACCCACCGCACCGGCGCCAGGCGCTGCTTGGCGTAGACCAGCTCGGCGACCTCCACCACGTCCGAGTCGTTCTCGCGGACCCAGTCGTACCCGGTCAGGCCCAGGTCGATCGTTCCGGCCTCGACGAAGCGGCTCATCTCCTGCGGGCGAAGGATAATCGCCGAGATGTCCTCGTCGTCGATGCTCGGGTAGTAGCTGCGCGACGAGATGCGGATCGTATACCCGGCCCGCTCGAACAGGTCGACCGTGCTGTCCTGCAGCGAGCCCTTGGGCAGGCCCAGCACCAGCTTATCGCGGCGCGATTTGTGAACCATCGGCTTTCCTCACCCTCGCCCGACCGCCGCGGCGGTGGGGCGTTCGCTGCGGTGTCGGGATTTCGTGCGTCAGGACTTCTTGCGACTGCTTCGCTTCTTGCGGGTCGTTCGCTTCTTCCGGCTGGCGGATTTCTTCCCGCCGGGTTTCGACGAGGACTTGCGCGTCTTCGTTCCCGCGGACTTCCCGCTCCGCGAGCCGCCGCCCCTGGACGAGCGTTTCTTCGACGCCTTCTTCGACGCCTTGCGGGGCGACGCTTTCGACGTCTTGCGCGTCGACCGCGTCTTTTTGCGTGAGGACGACTTCCGCGTCCGCTTTCCGCCGGACGCCTTGGCCTTGGTGCCGCTGGTGCGGGTCTTCCGGGCCTTTTTCGCCTTTTTTCTTTTCCCGGACTTGGCTGCGGCCTTTTTCGCGCGTTTCTTCGCGGCCTTTTCGGCCTGCTCGGCCTCGGCGGCCTGGCGTTCGGCTTCGGCGCGGGCGGCTTCGGCTGCTTTTTCGCGCCGCCTGGCCAGCGCCTTGGCGCGCTTGCGCACGTAGTCGCGCAGCAGCGCGTGGGTGGCGGGCATGTCCTTCCGGGACACCGTCCGCTCCAGGAAGCGCTGCACCTCGTCGGGCTCGCTTCCCGGCTCGATGTACTCGTCCATCGCCAGGCATCCGGCGAGCGTCTCGTCGACCGGAACGGTCGGGATGCCGAAGGCCACGGAGGCCACGACGCCCTCCTCGTACGGTCCCATGCCCATCTCGCGCAGGCGGCGGCGCAGCTCGGTCCTGGGCAGGTCGGATACGGGCTCCAGCGAGACGCGGTTGAATCGCTGGAAGATGTTCGTGAGGACCTCGTGGATGCGTCCGGCCTTGGCGCGAGCGCCGGGGTAGTCCTTGCCGATGCACTCGATCAGCTCGCGCGGAAGCGCGACGCGCATCTCGTTGTAGTCGACGAACTCCTTCTCCAGCGCCTCGACGGCCTTGTCGGCATGCTTGTCGGCGGCGTCGGCCTCGAGGACGGCGCGGACGAACGCGCGGGCGGGCTCCTCGCGCTGGTCGGGGTCGGGCAGGGATACGTCGCCGGGCATGTCTTTCAGCAGCGTCTTGAGCTTCTTGCGGTATGCCGTCGCGTTCTTCATCGCCTGTCCCGTCGTCTCGGTCCGCGGCGGGCTCAGTCGCCGCCCCGGTCGTCGTTCCGCCGGCCGGTCTGCTGCGCCCGGCGCTGTGCGTCCTTCCGGCGGATCTCTTCCATCGCCTTGTCGATCTGCGTGAGCGTCTCGAGCGTCTTCTTGTACTGCGTGTCCCGCTCAAAGCTCAGAACCGGCGTGTGCCGCAGGCGGAGATGGTCGCTGATCAGCTCCTGGATGTGCCCCGCCGCGTGGCGCAGGGCGCGCACGGTCGCCTGCTGACGCGCCTCGGTGTCCATCACCGACACGTACACCCGCGCCGTGAGCAGATCCTCGGGGACCTCGACCCGCGTGATCGCCGTCCGCGCCGGGTTGATCCGCGGGTCCGACAGCTTCGAGAGCACCGCCTCGCCGATCAACTCGCGCATCAGACTGTTCAGACGTTCCGTCCGCCGGCTCATCGATTCTCACAACCACTCGATCTCGTGATCCGTCAGCACCATGTCGCGGCTGTCGCCGGCCGCGTTGACGATCCGCTGCAGCGCGCTCTCGACGTAGCGCCGGTCGTTTCCCACCATCGCCACGGCCAGCACCACGCTGCGATGACTGTTCAGACCGTCCACCTCCGCAACGCTGACGTTGAAGCCGTTCGACAGGCGGGTCTTGAAGCTTTTGACGATCCGCCGCTTGTCCTTCAGACTGTTGGCCTGACCCACGTACAGTCGCAGGTGGACCAGTCCGGCCGTGGTGGACATTGACGCGTCCTCACAGCGCCCGGGCGACCTCGACCTGCCGGTAGAACTCCAGCACATCGCCTTGCTTGACGTCGTCGTACCCGGCGATCTTCACCCCGCATTCCATACCGGAACGGACCTCGCGGGCGTCGTCCTTGAACCGCTTGAGCGAGTCGACGTCCCGCTCGTCGGCGACCACCACCTCCCCGCGGGTGATCCGCACCTTCGCGTTCCGCGCCGCCACGCCGTCCAGCACGTAGCACCCGGCAACCGTGCCCACGCGCGAGACCTTGAACACCTCGCGGACCTCGGCGCGACCCAGCGTCTCCTCGCGGACCTCGGGCGCCAGACCCTGCTCCAGCGCCCGGCGGACGTCCTCGATCACGTCGTAGATCACCCGGTACTGGCGGATGTCGACGCCCCTCTGCTCGGCGAGCTGGCGCGCCGCGGCGCCGGCGACCACGTTGAACGCGATGATCAGCGCCCCGGACGCCTCGGCCAGCGTCACGTCGCCGGTGGTCACCCCGCCGACCCCCGCGTGCAGCACGCTCAGCGGGACCGCGTCGGTGCCCAGCTTCTCCAGCGAGCCGACCAGCGCCTCGACCGAGCCCTGCACGTCGGCCTTGATGATCAGCTTCAGCTCCTCCGCCTCGGCGCTGCCCATCTGCGCCAGCAGCGACTCGACGCTGACCCGGCTGGACGCCAGCGACTCGGTCCGACTGCGCTGGCGCCGGTCCTCGGCGACGGCGCGGGCCTCGTCCGGACTCTCGACGACGAAGAAGCGGTCCCCCGCCTGGGGCACCTCGTCCAGACCGGAGACCTCGACCGGCATGGACGGACCGGCCTGCTCGATCGGCCGACCGCGGTCGTCCACCATCTGGCGGACCCGACCGTATCCCGAACCGGCCAGCAACACGTCGCTCGTGTGCAGCGTCCCGTTGCGCACCAGCAGCCGCGCCAGCGTCCCCCGACCGGGGTCGACCTCCGCTTCCATCACGAATCCGCTGGCCGGAGCGTCGCGCTCCGCGGCGAGCTCGAGCAGTTCGGCCTCCAGCGAGAGCGTCTCGACCAACGTGTCGATGCCTTCGCCGGTCTCGGCGCTGGTCTCGATGACCTCGGTTTCGCCCCCCCACTGTCGCGGCTGGAGCCCCTGCTCGGCGAGCTGTCCCAGCGCGCGCTGCACGTTGGCGTTGGGCACGTCGATCTTGTTCAGCGCCACCA